>JBFIDI010000483.1:0-4434 GCA_041581405.1 Burkholderiaceae bacterium | reverse complement strand
CTTCGACAGCGCACCGCTGGCGCGCGACATCGACATCGTCGGCGCGACCCAGGTGCAGCTCAAGCTCAGCTCGGACAAGCCGGTGGCCAACATCGCGGTGCGGCTGAACGCGGTCTGGCCCGACGGCGCGGTGTCGCGCCTGAGTTACGGCGTGCTCAACCTGTGCCACCGCGACAGCCATGAACACCCCGAGCCGCTCGAGCCGGGCAAGGCCTACACCGTGCGCATGCAACTCGACGACGTGGCGGTCAAGGTGCGCAAGGGCCAGCGCCTGCGCATCAGCATCTCGACCAGCTACTGGCCGCTGATCTGGCCCGCGCCCGAGGCGCCGACGCTGACCCTGCACCTGGGCACGAGTTTCGTCGACCTGCCGCTGCGCAAGATCCGCAGCGAGGAAAAGCCGCCGCAGTTCGCGCCACCCGAAGCCGCGCCACCGGTCAAGCAGGAAGAGCTGCGCAAACCGTCGAACCGGCGCGAACTGACGATCGACCAGAAGACCGGCGAACAGACGCTGACCATCGTCGACGATTTCGGCGCCAGCACCATCGTCGAACACGGACTGAGTTACGGCGCCGTCGGCCGCGAGACCTACCGCATCCGTCCGGACGACCCGCTGTCGGCGCGCCAGGAATGCCACTGGACGGAAGAACGCGCGCGTGGCGACTGGAAGGTGCGCACCGAGACCTGGTCGGCGATGACGGCCAGCAAGACCCACTGGCACGTGACCGGACGCCTGGAAGCCTACGAGGGCGACACACTGGTGTTCAGCCGGGACTGGGACAAGAAGATCAGGCGCAAGCTGATCTGAGCGCGGCCCGCGTCCGCCACACCGTGCGTGGCACGGCCAGGAATCAGCGGCTGCGTTTGGCGCCTGGTGCGGCCCCGGGTTTCGCCGTGGCGGCCGCCCTTCGCGACCGGGTTGGCACCGCCGCAGATGCCTGCGCGGCCGGTGGTGGCGCGTCGGCGAGCCCGTTCGCCGCGGCGGCCAGCTGCTTGACGAGCGTGCGGGGCGCCTGCGCCCGGTAACTCTCGTCGATCCAGCGCTTGAACAGCTCGACCGGCACCGGCTCGCCGGGTTCCAATTCGGCCGTCACCCAGCCACTCTTGCCCAGGCCATAGGCGGTGGGCTTGGTGAACGGCAACCACAAGGCGTCCGGCCCGGACTGCGGCAATTTGCACGAGATGTGAAACGGCTGGCCCTCGATGCTCAGATACGCGAAGGTCTTGTCCTTGACCGCCAGATCGAGGTGGCCGGGCCAGGGACTCTTGGTGTGCGCGCCGGGAAAGGACAGGCCGAAGGCACGCAGTTCCAGCAGGTCACGGTCCGGCCCATCGTGGCCGGCCGCCGCGTCGCCCCGCAACGCACGGGACGGCGTCATTCCAGCTCCAGGGCCCCGTCCGCCACGTATTGCTCGTAGTCCGACCGGGGCATGGCCGTGGAGCAATGCACCTTGTCCTCGAACCAGGTCAAGGTGACATCGAGATCCTCGATCTCGATCTCGCAGGGTCCGAGCGGGATCTCCATCAGGACGCCGTCGCCCTCGCGATAGACCACCTTTCCCTTCACTTGTCCATTCAGTCGCGCCATGGTGTCCTCCTTGGTTTGCGCACGACATTGCGCCATGCACAAACCTAACATCATTTGCGCCCGCCGGGGTCCGGCACAACCCCAATCCCCCAGCATCGGCACGGTAGCGGGCCGTGCGCTTGCCCGATGCCGCGCGAGCTGAAGAATGGATGGCGTCAGGGCTTGCGTGATGCCAGGTATTCGCGCACGGCGGTAACGTGAGCGCCTACCTCGTCCACGGCCTGCTGGAGCTGGTCTTCGGTGCATTGCAGCGTTTCGCACCAATACTGGCGTTCGAACTGATCGAGCAGGTCGACCCGCCCGGGATCGAGCGGCTTGTAATGGGAGGGGTCTTCTTGCATGCTAGCTCCTCGTTCTGGAATGCGATCGGTCGCGGACGGAATGCGATCACCGCCAGGAACCACGCGGGGTCGTCAGGCTGCCCGCCATGGGGCGCGACTGGCACAAGCTGCCAACGGCCTCGTTGGTACGCCACGCGGTACAGGCCGATTTCATGGTAGTCGACGTCCCGCGTCCCGTCTTGCGCTGCATCAAATCACGGGACACGCCGCCGGTCACGGGGATTCCCGTGACCAGCCCGCCTGAAAGGATCTAGCCGGCGCCCAGTGGCGCCAGCACCTGGGCATGGCGCGGCGGCTGGCAGCCGGCGCGGGTGCAGTTGATCGCTGCGGCCTGCATGGCACCGGCCAGCGTGGCACCGACCCGCTGTGCCGCGCCTTCAGGGTGCAGGGCCCAGTCGCCGACGCAGTTGCCCCAGAAGGTGTCGCCGGCGCCGACCGCATCGACGACGTCGACGACGGGCACACCCATGTCGGCGCAGGCGCCGTCGACCTCGAGCCAGGCGCCGCCGGCGCCGTAGGTCATCGCGATGCGCCGCGCCCCCAGCGCGCGGAAACGTTCGGCCATATGCGGCGCGGTGGCGCGTTCCGGCCCGGCCAGGCCCAGGATCTCGAGGTCTTCGTCGCTGGCCTTGATCCAGTGCGCGAGCGCCACGACCTCCCAGACACCGGCGACGTAACGCGGCAGGTCGGCCGCCAGCCGGGGGCGCATGTTGATGTCCACGCTGATGGTCCAGCCCCGCTCGCGCGCGCCGCGCAACACGGCGGCGACCTTGCGGTCTTCGGGCGGCACCAGCAGCAACGAGCCGGTATGCAGGATGCCCGGCGCCTGGCGCGACAGCAGTTCCAGCATCGATTCGACCTCGTAGTCGCGGTCGGCGATGCCCTCGCGGTAGAAGCCGTAACTGGGTTGCCCCTGGTCGATCTGGACCACGGCCAGCGAGGTCGGCAGGCGGCTGGGCGGCGACACGACACGCACGCCGTCTTCGGCCAGCTGCGCGCGCATCCGGTCGCCGAACCGGTCGACCGACAAGGGGTTGAGATAGGCGACCTCGGCACCGCGCAAGGCGGCGGCACGCGCCATGTTGAACGGGCTGCCGCCCATCAGAGGGCGCAGGTCGCCGCCGGGCTGCGCCACGCAGTCCATCAGTGCCTCGCCCAGGACCCAGATCGGTGTACTCATGTCTGCTCGTCGAATCGCTCAGGCCCCGCGGCCGGCGCCCGCACCGGATCGCCATGGGCCGGGCCGGGGAGCCGGGACCGATCGCCGCATCCGGTGGCCAGGAGGCCGGTCACACAGGCCATGCTCGTGAAAAGTGTGTTGGTTGGCGGCTGGTGCCGCAAGGGACCGGGAACCGGCGCTGCACGCCGGTCCGATCCACGCAGGACAGGATTAGACCAGAATCCCCTGATTAAATAAACCAAGTAGTTTTACTAATATGCAGCCGGCACGCCATCGGGCATGCTGGCGCCCAATCCCGACACCCATGCGCGCGACAACCCCTTCCGCCTTCGTCCGAGATCCGCGCCAGATGCGTGGATCGAACCACCGCGGCATGCGCCAGTTCAACGAGCGCATCGTGCTGCAGGCGATCCGCCATGCCGGCGCGATCGCCAAGGCCGACCTCGCGCGGTTGACCCGGCTGTCGACGCAGACGGTATCCATCATCGTGGACCGCCTGCTGGCCGACGGGTTGCTGCTCAGGCAGGCCCGCGTGCGCGGCAGGATCGGCCAGCCGTCGATTCCGCTGGCGCTCAATCCGGACGGTGTCTTCAGCCTGGGCCTGCAGGTCGGGCGGCGCAACCTCGAGGTCATGGTGACCGACTTCCTCGGTCAGCCGCGGCACCGGCTGCAGTTGCGCTACCCCAGCCCCGATCCCGACCTCGTGCTGGCCCACATCGGCAGTGGCCTGGCGCAGATGCGGCAGACCCTGGGCGACGACTGGGAGCGCGTGGTCGGCATCGGCCTGACCGCGCCGCTGTCGATGCACCGGTGGTCGGAACTGTTCCCCGGCCCGGCCGGCGACGCGCTCCAGCGCTGGGCCGGCATCGACCTGGTGGCGCAGGTGCAGGCGATGACCGAGCTGCCGGTGCAGTTCGCCAAGGACACCATGGCCGCCTGCATGGCGGAGATGCTGCAGGGCCAGGGCTTGCACATCGAGAGTTACCTGTACGTCTTCGTCGGCACCTTCGTCGGCGGCGGGCTGGTGCTGGGCGGGCACATCATGGCCGGCCCGCATGGCAATGCCGGCGCCATCGGCTCCATGCCGACGGCGATCGCCCGGCCCGGCGACAAGCCCGCGCAGTTGCTGCGCCTGGCCTCGGGCCAGCAACTGGAGCGGGCGCTGGAGGCGGCCGGCCACGACCCGCAGCGGGCATACGACGACGCCGTGCTGGACGCCGCCCTAGCATCGGTCACCGGCCCCTGGCTGGAACAGGCCAGCCAGGCGCTGGCCATGAGCATCGTCGGCGCCAGCGCGCTGGTCGACCTGGACGCCACGGTCATCG
>JBFIDI010000482.1:0-4444 GCA_041581405.1 Burkholderiaceae bacterium | reverse complement strand
GGGTTGGTATAGACCCAGTTCAGCAGCTTGGCCGCGTCCGGGCCCTGGATGTCGATCTTGCCCAGCGTCGAGCCGTCCATGATGCCCACGCTGTTGCGTACGGCCATCACCTCGCGTGCCACCGCCTGGTGCAGGTCTTCGTTGCCCTGCGGGAAATACCAGGGTCGTTTCCACTGGCCGACGTCCTCGAACAGGCAACCGGCGGCCACGTGCAGCTCATGCGGACTGGTCTTGCGCGCCGGGTCGAACAGTTCGCCGCGATCGAGCCCGGCGAAGCTGCCGAACGAGATCGGCAGGTAGTTGGGACGGAAGGTCGTGGTGCCGACCTGGTCGATCGGCTTGCCCATGGCCCGCGCCGCCAGCGCCATGCCGTTGATATTGCCCAGCTTGCCCTGGTCGGTGCCGAAACCCATTGCGGTGTAACGCTTGATGTGTTCGATGGACTCGAATCCCTCGCGGATGGCCAGTTCGATGTCGCTGGCCGAGACGTCGTTCTGGTAGTCGACGAAGGCCTTGGGCCGGCGCGACAGCGGCACGCCGGTTTCGGCGACCCAGAACGTGCCGGTGTCCTCGATCGCCATTTCGTCGACGGCATAGGCTTCGGCGCGGGCGGAGAAACCAGCCAGGGTTGCCGCCGCGGCACCCGCCAGGCTGCCTTCGTCCAGGCTCGAGCCCAGGCTCCAGGTCGCGTTGCAGGCGCCCACGCTGGCCTGGTCGGGCATGGCCGCACCCGGCTTGAAACACACCAGCTCCTCGTCCCAACGGGCCTTGCCGCCGGAATGCGAATACAGGTGGATGGCCGGGTTCCAGCCACCCGACATGCCGATCGCGTCGCACGGCAACTCGCGCGTCTCGCCGCTGGCCTTGTCGCCGTCCATCTGGCGTACCACCAGCGCCGACACCGCCATCGACCCCTTGGCCTGGACCGGCACGAAGCCGCGCAGCACGGTGATGCCGTCGGCCTGGGCCTGGTGCGCCCGGCTGCCACCCTGGGCCTCGCCGGCGCGGCTGTCGACGACCGTGACCTTGGCGCCGGCGGCCTGCAGCAGCCGCGCATCGGCATAGGCGCTGTCGCAGCTGGTCGCAATGACGACCCGCGAGCCGACGCGCACGCCGTAGAGCTCCGCATAGTCCGCCATCGCCGACGACAACATCACGCCGGGCAGGTCGTTGTTGCCGAACACCATCGGGCGCTCGTGCGCGCCGGTGGCCAGGATCACCTGGCTGGCCCGTACCCGCCACAGCCGCTCGCGAAAACCCGTGCGGTCGGCCAGCGGCAAGTGGTCGGTCAAGGACTCGCGGATGGTCACGAAATTGTGGTCGTGGTAGCCGAAAGCGACACCGCGGCGGATGATGCGCACCTCGGGCATCTGCGCCAGTTCACGCTCGGCGTCCATCGCCCAGGCGCGCGCCGACTTGCCGTTGATCGTGCCGGTCAACCGGTGCGCACTGCCGCCCAGGTGGGCTCCGAGCTCGGCCAGGATGACACGCGCGCCGCTGCGCCCGGCCGCCAGCGCGGCCGCCAGGCCGGCGATGCCGCCGCCGACGACCAGCACCTCGCAGTGGATGTTCTGCTGCACGTAGCGATCCTGGTCCTCCTGCTCCGGCGCCGCGCCCAAACCGCCGGCCTTGCGGATGAAACGCTCGTACCACATCCAGGCCTTGGCCGGCCACATGAAGGTCTTGTAGTAGAAGCCGGCCGGAAACAGCGGCGTGAACCAGCGGTTGATGCTCAGCAGGTGTCTTGCCGGGCTCGGCCACGGCAAGGCGCTCTCCGCCTGCAGGCCGTCGTACAACTCGACCTCGGGCATCTTGGCGTTGGGAATCGTCTTGTCGCCGGACTCCAGTTGCACCAGCGCGGCCGGTTCCTCGACGCCGCAGGTCAACACGCCACGCGGACGGTGGTATGTCCACGAGCGCGACAACACGGTGTCGCCGGCGGCCAGTACCGCCGAGGCCAGCGTGTCGCCGGCAAAACCCTGGTAGTTGCGTCCGTTGAAGCGGAACACGACCGTGCGTTTGCGGTCCAGCCGGATGCCGGCCTTGTCGATGCGCGTGCCGCTCATGCCTTGCTCCCGTCATCGGTGCCCGCCGCGGGCGGGGCGTCGTCGGCAGGCGGCTGCGACGCCGTCGCGGGCGCACCCACCATTTCGGGCACCACGGCGGCGTCATCGTCGACGGCGGCCGGGGCCTGCACGCCCTGCGGCTGTTCACCCGGCTTGTAGAACTGCTTGAAGCGGTAGGTCACGGTATCGCGCTCGGCATTGAACCAGCGCCGGCAACCCTGGCTGTGGTGCCATTGCTCGAAGTGTTGCCCCTTGGGGTTCTTGCGCATGAACAGGTAGTCGCCCCACTGTCGGTCGTCGAGCGCGTCGGTGTCCAGCGGGCGCACGATATGCGCCTCGCCGCCACAACTGAACTCGCTTTCGGCGCGGGGTCCGCACCAGGGGCAGGTGATTTTCAGCATCGTCTTTCTCGTCAGTGTTCCACGGCGCAGCGCGCCACCCACCGTGCATCAAAGGTCATGCGGCCGCGCAGCGGACCCGTCCAGAGGCCGCCGGTCCAGCCGGTCGGGGCCCCCACGGAACTGGCTCTGCCAGGCCGTAGGGGCTGCCCCCCAGTGGGGGGTTCGGACGGCTTACACGCAGTGAAGCCGGACAGACGGGGGGCGTCTTTCATCCTAATGCGCGACGCCGGCCGCGCCGTGTTCGTCGATCAGGTGGCCGGTATAGAAGCGGTCCAGCGCAAAGGCCGCATTGAGTTCGTGCGGCCGGTCCTGCGCCATCGTGTGCGCCATGACCCAGCCCGAACCCGGCGTGGCCTTGAAGCCGCCGGTGCCCCAGCCGCAGTTGAAATACAGACCCTTGATGTCGGTCTTGGAGATGATCGGGCAGGCGTCGGGCGCCACGTCGACGATGCCGCCCCACTGCCGGTTCATCCGCACCCTGCGGAAGATCGGGAACATCTCGCAGATCGCCTGCAGCGTGTGTTCGATCACCGGGAAACTGCCGCGTTGTCCATAACCGAGGTAGCTGTCGATGCCCGCGCCGATCACCAGGTCGCCCTTGTCGGACTGGCTCACGTAGGCATGGATGGCGTTGGACATCACGACCGTGTGCAGGATGGGCTTGAGCGGCTCGGACACCAGCGCCTGCAGCGGATGGCTCTCCAGCGGCAGCCGGATGCCGGCCATGTCGGCCAGCACGGTGCTGTGGCCGGCCGAGACGATGCCGATCTTCTTCGACGCGATCATGCCGCGCGTGGTCTCGATGCCGGTGACCTGGTCGCCGTCGCGCCGGATGCCGATCACCTCGCAGTTCTGGATGATGTCCACGCCCAGCGCATCGGCGGCGCGGGCAAAACCCCAGGCGATCGCGTCGTGGCGCGCAACACCGGCGCGCGGCTGGAACGACGCTCCCATGACCGGATACCGCAGCGTGGACGAGGTGTTCATGATCGGCACCATCTCCTTGATCTGCTGCGGGCTCAGCACGACGCCATCGACGCCGTTGAGCCGGTTCGCATTGACGCGGCGGTGGATGTCGCGCATGTCCTGCAGCGAGTGGCCGACGTTCATGACGCCGCGCTGGCTGAACATGGTGTTGTAGTTCAGGTCCTGCGACAGGCCTTCCCACAACTTGAGCGCCTTCTCGTACAGATGCGTCGCGTCGTCCCACAGGTAGTTGGAGCGCACGATGGTGGTGTTGCGCGCCGTATTGCCGCCGCCCAGCCAGCCACGCTCGACCACGGCGATGTTGCGCATGCCGTGTTCCTTGGCCAGGTAATACGCCGTGGCCAGCCCATGGCCGCCGCCGCCGACGACGATGGCGTCGTATTCCCGCTTCGGCGCGGGGCTGCGCCACTGCTTCTGCCAGTTCTCGTGATAAGACATGGCATTGCGGGCAAGGGTGAAGATGGAAAATCGGTTCACGGTGTGTCCGGTATGTGATTCAGAGTAAGGCCCGCGTGCCAGGCCCCATGCAGGCCACGCTCGGTGGCAGTGGCCCGCAGCGCATGCTGGGCATTCCGGGGCAGGCTCACACTAGGGCGGTCGGTGCTTCGCCCGACTCCGCTGCGATGCTCGCCCGATGGTCGCGTCGCGCAACTCGCTACGCGCCCTGCGGGCGCTGCGCTCAGACAAGCGCGACGAGTCAGATGACGAAGCGCGCTGCGCGCGCCGACCATCGGCCTGCGCTTCTCGCCGCCCCAGAGTGAGCCTGCCCCGGAATGCCCATCACGCACTGCTACGACGTTGGTATGCGACGACGGGTAACCACCGACGTCACTTGCCATGGCCGAAGGGCCCCGATCCGGGCGCGCCTGTGCCGAGCCGAGGAGCGCAGGTCTTGCGGCGGCGCGCGAAGCGCGCTTCGTAAACTGACTCGTCGCGCTTGTCTGAACGGAGCGCCCGCAGGGCGCGCAGTGAGTTGCGCGATGCAGGCGC
>JBFIDI010000481.1:0-4447 GCA_041581405.1 Burkholderiaceae bacterium | reverse complement strand
TGCTGGGACCCAGCGGCTGCGGCAAGACGACGCTGCTGCGCATGATCGCTGGTTTGGAAAAAGTCTCCGGCGGTGACGTTCTATTCGGCGATCGGCGCATGAACCTGGTGCGCCCGGGCGAGCGGGATGTGGCCATGGTGTTCCAGAGCTACGCGCTGTATCCGCACATGACGGTGCGCGAGAACATGGCGTTCAGCCTGCGGCTGCGCAAGGCCGAGAAGTCCCTGACCGACAAGCGTGTCGGCGACGCGGCCAAGATCCTGAACCTGGACAAGCTGCTCGACCGTTATCCGCGTGAACTCTCCGGCGGCCAGCGCCAGCGGGTGGCGATGGGTCGGGCCATCGTGCGCGACCCCAAGGTGTTCCTGTTCGACGAGCCGCTGTCCAACCTCGACGCCAAGCTGCGCGTGGCGATGCGTGCCGAGATCAAGGCCTTGCACCAGCGGCTCAAGACCACCACGGTCTACGTGACGCACGACCAGATCGAGGCCATGACCATGGCCGATCGCATCGTCGTCATGCACGACGGCATCGTCGAGCAGATCGGCACGCCGCTGGAGTTGTTCGACCGGCCCGGCAACCTGTTCGTGGCCCAGTTCATCGGCTCGCCGGCGATGAACGTGTTCGAAGGCACGCTGCGCATCGACCAGGGGCGCCACTGGGTCGAGGCCGATGGCCAGCAGTGGCCGGTGCAGGGCGTGGCCGGCGGCAAGGACGGCCAGGGTGTGCATTACGGCGTCCGGCCGGGCGACATCACGATGGTGGAACCGGGGCAGGGCATTGCCGCCACCGTCGTCGTCGTCGAGCCCACGGGTGCCGAGACCGAGCTCATCCTGCAGGTGGGCGAGACGTCGCTCACGCTGGTGCTGCATGGCCGCACCGACGTGTTGCCGGACCAGGTCGTCGGGCTGGCGATCGCGGCGGACAAGGTCCATCTGTTCGAGAAGTCCGGTGGCCAGCGCATCGATTGACCCTGGCCGCCGGCGCGCCGACCGATGAGTCCGATGCAGCCGGTGCGGCTTGTCGTGATGGGGGTTTCTGGCTGCGGCAAGAGCACGGTCGGCCTGTTGCTGGCGCAGGCCCTGGGCCTGCCGTATGTCGAGGGCGACGATCTGCATTCGCCGGAGAACGTCGAGCGCATGCGTTCGGGCACACCGCTGTCGGACGAGCAGCGCCGCGGCTGGCTCGAGGCGATCTCGCAGCGCCTGGCCCGGGCCCGTGCGCAGTCGGCCGGCATCGTGGTGTCGTGTTCGGCTCTCAAGCGTGCCTATCGCGACGTATTGCGACGGGGCGCGCCGGACCTGCAGCTGGTGCATCTGCATGGCGCGCCCGATGTGCTGGCCCGGCGCACCGCCGAGCGGGTGGGACACTACATGCCGGCGTCGCTGCTCGACAGCCAGCTGGCGATCCTCGAGCCACCCGGGCCGGACGAACGCGCGATGGTCTTCGACATCGCCGACTCGCCCGAGACGGTCGTGGTGCGGATACTGGCCCGGCTGCAACAGGGGGCGGCCGCCGGTCCCGTTGTCTGACCCGTTTCACAGGAGTATCACTTGACCACCTTCACCAAGACCATTCTGTTCACCGACACCGACGGGCGGGCCCGCTTCCGCGAAGAAACCGTGGCGCTGGACCAGGGCACGCCGCAGTCGATGCTGTCGGCATTGTTCGCGTCCGGGGGTTACCAGCTGCGCCACAGTCCGGTCGGGTTTCGCAGCCAGTTCCATTGCACCGGCACGCCGCAATGGGTGTTCATCCTGGGTGGACAGATGGAGATCGGCCTGCAGGGCGGCGAATCGCGCGTGTTCGCGCCGGGCCAGCATTTCTATGCGGCCGACGTGTTGCCCGCTGGCGCGAGCTTCGATGCCCAGGTGCACGGGCACTGGAGCCGGCAGGTCGGATCCGATCCGCTGGTGACCTTGTTCGTGCGCGACTGACACCATCGGCGGACCTCCCCCCATCAACCGACAGGAGACTGCGTCCATGGCACGCCTGCAAGCGGACGAAATCGCCCGATACCACGACCAGGGTTACCTGGTGCCATCGTTTCGCCTGGACACGGCGCGCACCGACGGCTTGCGCACGGCGCTGGAAGAGCTGATTCGCAACAACCCCGGCGTGCGGCCGGAAAAGCTGGTCAGCGCCCATGTCGTGGGGCCGGACGGCGGGCCGAACGTCGAGGGGGTGCGCGGGCATCCGGCCTTCTTCGAACTGGCGCGCGACCCCGACATCCTGGACATGGTCGAGCAGGTGATCGGGCCGGACATCATCCTGTGGGGTTGCCATGTGTTCTGCAAGCCGGCCGGCGACGGCCTGGAAACACCCTGGCACCAGGACGGCCACTACTGGCCGATCCGGCCGCTGGCCAATTGCACGGTCTGGGTCGCGATCGATCCCTCCACGCGCGAGAACGGCTGCCTGCGCGTGATTCCGGGGTCGCACCGCACCGCCACCTGCCACCCGCACCTGGTCGAGGAGCGCCAGGACCTGGTGTTGCAGGCCCGCACCGACGCGGCGAGTTTCGACGAGGCGAGCGCGGTCGACATCGAGCTGCAACCGGGCCAGATGTCGATGCACGACGTGTTCATGATCCATGGTGCGCGTGTCAACCGTTCGACCCTGCGCCGCACCGGCGTGGCGCTGCGTTACATGCCGGCAAGCTCGGTGTTCGAGCGCGGCCTGAACCCGGTCGACGGCAAGTCCGGCGTGCCGGTGGCCTTCGCGCGCCGGCCGTTGTGGCTGCTGCGCGGGCAGGACCGCTCCGGACGCAACGACCTGCGCGTCGGGCACTGACGCGCCGTCCGGCGGCTCAGGCCTGCATCGCGCCCGACAACAGGACCTGTGTGCCGGGTTTGCCGGCCGCCAGGGTGCGCACCATCGCCGCGGCGACGCGGGACGCCGCGATGGCGCGGTAGTCGGCCGGAATCAGCGGTGCGAACAGCGCCATGCCCAGCTGGCCGATGCGTTCGCCGATACGGGTGGGCTGGGCCAGTACGCCGCGGTCGCCGACCAGCAACGAGGGCCGGGCAATCACCAGCGTCTCGTAACCGAGCCGGCGCAGATCGTCTTCCGTCTCGCCCTTGACCCGGTTGTAGAAGATGCGGGAGTGTGCGTCGGCCCCCATCGCGCTGACGACGGCCAGCCGCGTGGCACCGGAGCCCCGTGCCTGGCGCGCCAGCGCCAGCACGGCGTCGTGATCGACGGCGCGGAACGCGGCCTGGCTGCCCGCGACCTTGATCGTCGTTCCCAGCGCGATGAAGACGTCGTCCACGGCCGGCAGCGCCGGCAGCCGGTCGAAGTCGACCGCGTGGAAGCGGACCCGCGCATCGTCGGTCGTGGGCGCGCGGCGCCCCACGACATGGATGGCGCGGTAGGACTTATCGGCCGAAAGAGCCGCCAGAACCTCCCGGCCCACGAGACCGGTTGCTCCCGCCACCATAACCTCCCGAACCACCGGATCGTCCGCCGCCGCCACCGCCATAACCACCTCCGCTGCGGCCACCGCCGCCACCACCACCACCGTATCCACCGCCGCCGCTGCGGCGCCGTTGTCCACCGCGCTCGGCCATCGTGTCGACGCTGGTGCGCATCGGATCGGGTTCACGCGGTGCGCCGCTGCGCGGTGCCGGATTGCCGGCGCGGCGCAGCGGATCGGGTTGCCGGTCCATGGCGGGGCCACGACCCTGGCCGTTGCCGCCGCCACCACCGCCGTTGCGACGGCCCTGGCCGTTGCCGGCATGCGCGCCGCCGCCAGCGGCCGGGGCCGGACCCCGTCCCGCCGACGGGCCGTTGGTGCCACGGCCGGCCGGGCGTGCGCCCTGTCCGGCGCGGCCGCCATTGCTGCCCTTGTTCTCGCGTACGCGTTGCAGCATCTCGGTGCGCGCCGCCTTGGCCGCGGCCATCATGACCTCGCGGCTCGGCGGCTTGCCGGCGCCGCCCCAGATGGTCTGGCGGCCCATCGCGATGGGCTCGGCCTTCTCGCCGGGTTCGGGGCCGAAGCCGTCGATCGGCTGGACCGGGATGGCCTGCTTGGTGAAGCGCTCGATGTCCTGCATGAAGCCTTCCTCGTCCAGGCTGACCAGGCTGACGGCGGCGCCATCGGCACCGGCGCGGCCGGTACGGCCGATGCGGTGCACGTAGTCTTCGCTGACGTTGGGGATGTCGTAGTTCACGACGTGGGGCAATTCGTCGATGTCGATGCCGCGCGCGGCGATGTCGGTGGCCACCAGCGCGCGGATGTCGCCGCTCTTGAAGCCGGCCAGCGCCTGGGTGCGGGCCGCCTGGCTCTTGTTGCCGTGCAGCGCCATCGCATGGATGCCGTTCTTGGTCAGGAATTCGGCCACGTTGTTGGCGCCGAACTTGGTGCGGGTGAACACCAGCACCTGGCTCCAGTCGTGCTCGTTGATGATGTGCGCCAGCAGCGCCTTCTTCTTGCCGCGGCCCACCG
>JBFIDI010000480.1:0-4463 GCA_041581405.1 Burkholderiaceae bacterium | reverse complement strand
TTCCTGGTGCGCGGGGGGGGACTCGAACCCCCACACCATTGCTGGCGTCAGGACCTAAACCTGGTGCGTCTACCAATTTCGCCACCCGCGCCTGAAAACAAATAGGGGTGGCCACCGGTGCCGCCCCTACCAAAAATTCGACAGCCCGCGATTTTAACCTGCGGCGGCAGACCCAGGCCGGACCCGGTACCAGGCAGCATACATGGCCGGCAACGCGAGCAGCGTCAGCACGGTCGCAACGATCAGTCCGCCCATGATGGCCACCGCCATCGGCCCCCAGAAAACCGAGCGCGACAACGGGATCATCGCCAGCACCGCGGCTGCGGCGGTCAGCACGATCGGCCGCAGCCGGCGCACCGTGCTCTCGATGATGGCATCCCAGGCCTGGATGCCGGCCGCGCGGTCCTGCTCGATCTGGTCGATCAGGATCACCGAGTTGCGCTGGATCATGCCCATCAGCGCAATCACGCCCAGCAGCGCCACGAAGCCGAACGGGCGGTTGAACAACAGCAGGGCCCCCGCCACGCCGGCAATACCCATGGGGCCGGTCAGGAAGACCAGCAGGGCCCGGCTGAAGCTGTGCAGTTGCAGCATCAGCAGCGTGAAGATGATGAACAACATGATGGGCACACCGGCCATGATCGAGGCCGATCCCTTGCTGCTCTCCTCCACCGCGCCGGCCACCTCGATCCGGTAGCCATTGGCACCCTCGCGCGCCCACTGCGCCTCCAGCGCCCGCAGCTGCGGCAACAAGGCATTGGTCACCGTGGCGCCCTGCAGCCCTTCGACGATGTCGCCCTGCACGGTGATGGAGTAGTCGCGGTTGTCGCGCCACAACACGCCCGGCTCCCATACCAGTCGCGGCCGCACCAGCTGCGCCATCGGGATCGTGCCGCCGCTGGCGGTCGGCAGGTAGGCGCTCGACAGGTCGGTCAGGTGCTCACGTTCGTTCAGCGGCTGGCGCAACACGATGTCGATGGTCTTGTCGCCGTCGCGGAACTCGCCGACGGTCGTCCCGGAGAGGATGGTGCGCGAGGCCTGCGCGATGGCCTGGCTGGTCACGCCCATCACGCGTGCCTTGTCCTGGTCCACCTCCAGCCGCAGCACCTTGATGAACTCGTTCCAGTTGTCGTTGACCCCACGCATGTCGCGGTTGTCGCGCATCACGGACTTGACCGCATCCGCATAGGCGCGCAGCTGCATCGGATCGGGCCCGAGCACGCGGAACTGCACCGGATACGCCACCGGCGGCCCGTTGGCCAGCAGCTTGACGCGGGCGCGCAGCTCCGGGAACTCCTGCGCCATCAGCGCCGGCAGGCGGACCCGGAAGTCCTCGCGTATCTTCAGGTCGGCCGGGATCACGATCAGCTGCGACACGTTGGACTGCGGGAAGATCTGGTCGATCGGCAGATAGAACCGCGGCACGCCCGATCCGACCCAGGTGCTGACGCTGGTGATGCCGGGTTCGGCCATCAGGCGTTGTTCGACGCGCCGCGTCACCGCCTCGTTGGCGACGATCGAGGTGCCCTCGGGGAACCACAGGTCCAGCATGATCTCCGGTCGACTGGAATCCGGAAAGAACTGCTGCTGCACGCGCCCCATGCCGGCGATGCCCAGCGCAAACGTCAGCAAGGTCAGGCCGATCGTGATCCAGCGATGCCGCACGCACCAGCGCAGCAGCACCCGGAACCGGTTGTAGAACGGGCTGTCGAAACTCTCGTGCGGCGTGGCGGCGCGTTCGGCCTGGGCCGGCGCGGTGAACTTGACGGTACGGGCATAAGCTTCGTCCGCGGCCGCATCCTCGAGCGCCTGCAGATCGGTTCCGCTCAACGGCGCCTGGCGCTGGCGCACATGCGGCGGAACCTTCAGCAACAAGGTGCCCAGGTAGGGCACGAAATACACCGACACGCACCAGCTCACCACGAGTGCCAGCACCGTGACCGCGAAGATCGCAAACGTATATTCCCCGGTGACCGAACGCGCAATGCCGATCGGCAGGAAGCCGGCGGCCGTGATCAACGTGCCGGTGAGCATCGGCATCGCGGTGATCTCGTAGGCAAACGTCGCCGCACGGATCTTGTCGTAGCCCTCCTCGAGCTTGCGCACCATCATCTCGACCGCAATGATGGCGTCGTCGACCAGCAACCCGAGCGAGATGATCAGCGAGCCCAGCGAGATCTTGTGCAGGCCGATGCCCCAGTACAACATGCCGATGAAGGTCACGGCCAGCACCAGCGGAATCGAGATGCCGACGATCAGGCCGGGGCGCATGTCGATGTAATACCGCCGGTACCAGGCCGTCGGTCCCGGGCGTTTGTGCAGGCCCAGGCTGACGAAACTCACCAGCAGCACGATCCCGATCGCCTCGATCAGCACCTTGACGAACTCGTTGACCGAACTCGCGACCGCACGCGGCTGGTCCTGCAGCTGCACCAGCCGCAGGCCGGCGGGCAGGCGCGACTCGATGCGTTGCGTGGCCACCTGCAAGGCCTTGCCCAGCGCAATGATGTCGCCGCCCTTGGCCATCGACACGCCCAGCGCAATCACCTGCTTGCCCTGGTGGCGCACCAGCACCTCGGGCGGATCGACGAATCCGCGCGTGACGGTGGCGATGTCGGACAGGCGCAGCATGTTGCCCGAGCGCCCCCGGATCGGCATGTCGCTCAGCTGTTCGAGCGCGCCGAACTGCCCGGCCACCCGCACCTGCACCGTATCGAGCGGCGTCTGCACGGTACCGGCGCCTTCGACGGCATTTTGCTGGTTCAGCTGCGCCAGCACCTGGCTCATGTCCAGCCCGAGCTGGGCCAGGCGGCGTTGCGAGATCTCGACGTAGATCTTCTCTTCCTGCACGCCGAACAGCTCGACCTTGTTGACATCGGTCACGTGCAGCAACTGCTGGCGCACGTCGTCGGCGAAGGTCTTGAGCTCGGCATTGCCGAAGCCGTCCGACTCGAGGGCATAGATGACGCCGTAGACATCGCCGAACTCGTCGTTGAAGAACGGCCCGCGCACGCCGGCAGGCAGGCTGCCCGCCATGTCGGCGACCCGCTTGCGCACCGAATACCAGGCGTCGGGCACGTCATTGGCGTGGGTCGAGTCCTTGAGCTGAAACAGGATCAGCGACTCGCCGGGCTTGGAATAACTGCGGATCCGATCCGCGCCCGGTACCTCCTGCAAGGTGCGCTCGATCTTGTCGGTGACCTGTTCGGCGATCTGCTGGGCGGTCGCACCGGGCCAGAACACCCGCACCACCATGACCCTGAACGCGAACGGCGGGTCTTCGTCCTGCCCGAGCTGGAAATACGCGGCAAAACCCAGCACCATCAGCACCACCATCAGGTAGCGCGTCAGTGCGACATGCTCCAGTGCCCATCTGGAGAGATTGAAGCCGGGCTTGGTATCTGATTGCGCCATGGCCGCGTCACTTGGACGTCGATGCGGCGGCGGCGGCGCCGGCCACCGCGCCGGACGCTGGCGATGCGATCGCTGGCGGCGTGCCCTTGGGCCGGTAGATCGTGACCTCCTGCCCGGCCATCAGCACGTGGACGCCGGCCACGACGACCTGCATACCCGGCTGCAGGCCGGAGGCGACAACGACCTCGTTGCCGTCCGCCGCGACGATCTGCACCGGCTGCGGCCGCAAGGTCATGCTGCCGGGCTCCAGCACCCAGACCGCGGATCCGCCGTTGTCATGCCACAAGGCGCTGGTCGGCAACATGATGGCCTGCTGCCCCTTGGACGACAGGGCCTGCGGGCTGACGGTGACCGTCGAGCCCAGCGGCAAGCGGACATCGGGCTCCAGCGCCAGCTTGACCTGGAAGGTTCGTGTCACCGGATCGGCCAACGCCCCCTTTTCGCGCACCACCCCGGCCAGCACGGTGTCGCCACCCCACGGCCGTACCTCGGCCTTGCTGCCCACCGGCAACGCACCCACACTGCTCTCGGGCACCGCGAACACCACGTCGAGCGGGCCGTCCTGGGCCAGCCGCACGACCGGCGCGCCGACCGCGACGACCTGCCCCGGCTCGGCATCGACCGCCGTCACGACACCGGGCGCCGTGGCCAGCAGCCGGGTGTAGTTGGACTGGTTGGCCTGGGTGTCGAGCTGGGCGCGGACCTGGGCGACCTGGGCATTGGCGGCGTCGAGCGTGGCCTGGCGCCGCTCGAGCTCGACGCCACTGATGAAGTTCTGCGCGCGCAAGACCTTGTAGCGCTGGAATTCGGCCGCCGCGAGGTCCCGGTTCGTCTCGGCAGCGGTCAGCTGGGCCCGCACCGCATCGATGGCGAGCTTGAAATCCTGGGGGTCGAGTTGCGCCAGCAGGTCGCCGGCCTTGACCCTTTGCCCGACCTCGGCGTGGCGCCGGATCAGCTTGCCGGGGACCCGAAAACCCAGGCTCAGCTCGGTACGCGCCCGTACCTCGCCGGCATACTGGGTCTGGGCGGCCATCGTTCCGGGCTGGACC
>JBFIDI010000479.1:0-4498 GCA_041581405.1 Burkholderiaceae bacterium | reverse complement strand
GGCACACGAAACGTTCCTGGTCCTCGAGCGCCTGCGACAGGCGCCGCCGCTCGCTGATGTCCTGGAACGCACCGGCGATACGCACCGGCGTGTCGCCATCGAACTCGACCTCGCCTTGCGCACGCACCCAGATCGCTCGGCCCCGCGCCGTCACCAGCGGCAGTTCCAGGTCCCAGGGCGTGCCGTCCTCCAGCGCCTGGCGCACGGCCGACGCCACCTGCTCGCGGGCCTGCGGCGCGTAAAACGCCACCGCGTTGTCCAGTGAGGGGACGAAGTCCGGCCCGACCTCGTGGATCAGCCGCGTCTGTTCGGACCACTCCAACGTGTTCGTCAACAGATCAAGCTGCCAGCCCCCCACCCCGGCAATTCGCCCGGTGCGCGCCAGGGCCGCCTGGCTCGCCCGCAGCGCCTGTTCGACGCGCCGGCGGTCGGTGACGTCGCGGCCCACCGAATGCAGCTGGACCTGCCCCTGGGCATTGCGCTGCAGGCGGTTGGTCCAGGCGACCCAGTGCTCGCTGCCATCGGCCGCCAGCATGCGGTTCTCGCCGGTATGGACCTGTCCGTGCTCGACGACACGGGCGAGCTGCTGCGCCACGTCCGCCCGGTCGCGCAACTCGACGAACTCGTACAGGCTCCTGCCGATCATCCGGGCCGGCGTCATGCCGAAATGCCGGGCATAGGCGGCATTGACGAACACCAGTTCGCCATCGGGCCGCGCCAGCGACACCAGTTCGGCCTGCTCCTCGACGATGGCGCGGTACCGGGCCTCGCTGTCGGCCAGCGCCGCCTCGTAGTCGGAGCGCACGGCGGCGGCGCGGTTGATCAGGTCGCGCCGGGACAGCAGCGCCTCGGTGGCGATCCTGGCCAACCCATGCAGCAGCTGTTTCTGCTGCGCCGAGAGCGCGCGCGCCTGGCGATCGATGACACACAAGGTACCGACACGTTCTCCCCCCGGCAACACCAGGGGCGCACCGGCGTAGAAGCGGATATCCGGCTGGCCGGTCACCAGCGGGTTGTCGCGGAACCGTGCATCCCGGGTCGCATCGGGCACCTCGAACAACGCGTCCTGCGTGATCGCGTGCGCGCAGAACGCCACATCGCGCGGCGTCTCGTTGACGCCGGGCAATCCGACGTTGGCCTTGAACCACTGGCGCTCTGCATCGACAAGGCTGACCAGTGCAATCGGCGTGCCGCAGACGTCGGATGCCAGCTTGACGATGTTGTCGAACACGGGTTCCGGCGCGCTGTCGAGCACCATCAGCTCGCGCAGTCGCGCCATGCGTGCGTCTTCGTGGTTGGACTGGCCCATGTCGTTCGATCTCCCCGCCGTGGCATTGCGCCGCCCGAACGTCGACGCCGGCTCGGCAAGACCCGCCTGCCATCGGGCCACGCCCGGACGATAACACCCGACGCCCGTCGCCTCCGCGCCGGCATGGCGCAGGCCCCCGCGACCGACGCGATCGGCCTACGCGGCCGGCAGGCGCAGCAGGACCCGTGTTCCGCCGCCAGGGCGGCTGTCCACCCGCACCGTGCCGCCGTGCAGTTCGGCAATACGCTTGACGATGGCCAGTCCCAACCCCTTGCCACCGTCGCCGGTGCTCGGCGCCACCGACTGGCGCGCCTGGTAGAAACGGTCGAACAGGTGCGGCAGGTCGGCCTCGGGGATGCCGGGCCCGGTATCGCTGACGAGTACCTCGACCGCATCGCCGCGCACCCGCGCCGACAGTTCGATGCGGTCGCCGGCGCGGCAGAACTTCAGCGCGTTGTCGACCAGGTTGGCGACAGCGCGTTCGAACAGTTCGACGTCGAGCGCGACCACCGGCGGCGGACCCTGCGCGTCGTGCACGGCCTGCAGCACCACGCCCTGGCTCTGCGCGCGCTGGCCGAAACGCACGGCGATGTCGTCCAGCAGTTCACCGGCGTCGAGCCGTTCGCACCGCAGGCGGAATTCCGGCTCGTCGAGTTGCGCCAGGTCGCCCAGCGACTGCACCAGGCGCGCGGCGTTGTGCGTGTTGCGCAGTGCCATGGCCACCAGTTCGCGATCGGCCGCACGCGTGGCGTCGCCGTGCCAGCGCCCCTCCAGCGTCTCCAGGCAGGCGGCCGTCGCGGTCAGCGGCGAGCGCAGGTCGTGCGACAGGTTGCTGACACCTTCGCGGCGGAAATGATCGAGCCGGCGCAAGGCCGCCCATTGCCGGCGAACCGTCTCGAGCATCAGGGCGAACGCCTGTGTCAACTTGCCGAATTCGTCGCCGCTGCGCTCCGGCAGCAAGGCCTCGGGCGCGCCGGGCGCGCCGTCTTCCAGGCCGTCGCGCGAGATCGATGCCACCGCCCGTGTCAGCTGGCGCAGCGGACGTGTCACGGTGGCGATGATCCAGGCCGCCATCAACGTGGCCAGCACGACGACGCCGATGATGGCCACCAGCGCCGGCTTGGCGATGCTGCTGCCCAGCACCTCGAGCCGGCCCTGCGGCAACACCGGCTTGTGGCACACCAGATACAGGTAACCGGCCACCGGCTCGTCGTTGCGGATCACGGCGCGGCGCACCGCACGCGCGGCGATGATGGCCCCGGCGTCCATGCGTTCCGGGTCGTCGCCCATCACGTAGGGCATGTCCGGATTGCTGGCGGCCTGCCGCACCGGCTCGAGCCGCACCTTGAAACCCGGCGGCAACACCGCGCTGCCGGTGGACGACAACACCGTGCCTTCGGCGTCGAGCAGGTACAGCTGGGTATCGGGCTCGAACAACACCAGGTTGCGCAGGAACTGGTTGAACTGCTGCGGCTCGCGCTGGTGCATCTCGAAGATGTTGTCGTACATGTCGACGACCCGTCCGAGAAACGCGTCGGCGCGGTGGAAGGTGGTCTCGTGCTCGAAGCGCTGGAACGCGAACAGCACGGTGGCGATCACGCCGATCGCGGTCAGCGCGCCGGTGATGAAGATCGTCAGCGCAATACGCAGGCGCACGCTCACGGCGCCGCTCCCGCGCGGGTGGGCGCATCCGGCAAGCGGCGCAGCAACCTCACCCCGGCGCCTCGCGCATCTTGTAGCCCGCCCCGCGCACGGTGAGGATCAGCTCGGGGCGGATCGGATCGGCCTCGAGCTTGGCGCGCAGGCGGTTGATGTGCGTCGTGACCGTGTGTTCGTAGCCGTCGTGCGTATAACCCCATACCGCGTCGAGCAGCTGCGCGCGCGAGAACACATGGCCCGGATGCTGCGCGAAATACAGCAGCAGGTCGAACTCCAGCGCCGTGCATTCCAGGGCCGTGCCGCGGTAACGCACGCTGCGCTTGGCCGGCGCGATCTCCAGGTCGCCGTTGCGCACCAGCGCGGGTTGCGCCGGCGACGCGTTCTGCGCCGCCCGCTGCAGGTCGGCACGGCGCAGCAAGGCCTTGACGCGCGCCAGCAGTTCGGCCAGCGAGAACGGCTTCGTCAGGTAGTCGTCGGCGCCGAGCTCCAGGCCCAGCACCCGGTCGAGCTCGGTCGACTTGGCGGTGAGCATCAGGATGGGCGTGGTGCTTCCGCGCGCACGCAGGGCCTTGCAGACCTCGAGCCCGTCCAGGCCGGGCATCATCAGGTCGAGGATCAGCAGGTCGCTGGCCTGCGCCTCCTGGCTGCGCAACGCGGCCAGGCCGTCGCCCACCGCCTGCACGGCGTAGTTGGCATTGCGCAGGCTCATGACGAGCAGCTCGCGAATGTCCGACTGGTCTTCGGCAACGAGAATCGAATGGGCCATGCAAGCATTGTCTGCTTTTGGCGCCGCTTTCTTACGTGCACGGGGCCGGCACCCGATTCCGGAATCCGACGCAATTGTTATCTGGCTGTGATGTGGCGCGAGGCCTGCGCGATGTGGCACCCGCACAGTCGGGTCATCGCCACACGCAAGGACAGGAGTACCCCATGCAAGCAGCCCGACGCGCCGACACCCCGCACACACCGGCGGCCCGCGTGGCCGTGCACTGGAACGAGATGGTTGCGCACCGCAAGGATCTGGTCCGGTTCGCCCAGCGCCGGCTGCACGATCCGATGCTGGCCGAGGACGTCGTGCACGACGTGTTCGAGGCCGTGTTGACCGGCAAGGCCGCATTCGCCGGGCGCAGCGCGTTGCGCTCCTGGCTGACCGGGATCCTGAAGAACAAGATCGTCGACCTGGTCCGCCAGCGCGCCGGCACCGACAGCCTGGAGGAACAGAACGACGACGACGGCGCCCTGGCCATCGCGTGCCCGCAACCGGGCCCGCACGAGGTGGTGGAACAACGCGAGCGCCTGGCGCAGACCCTGGCGCGCATCGACACGCTGGCGCCGGCGCTGCGCGATGCCATGCAATTGCGGGTGCTGCAGGAGGAGCCGACCGAGACCGTCTGCCGGCGCCTGTCCATCAGCGCCGACAACCTGTTCGTGCGGCAGCATCGCGCGCGCGCGCAGCTGGCGCACTGATGCGCGCCGGCGGCGCCGGCCGGGCCGTCAGCGCCCCCAGCGCAGCACCAGGGGATCGAGCCT
>JBFIDI010000478.1:0-4500 GCA_041581405.1 Burkholderiaceae bacterium | reverse complement strand
GGACATGCCGCGCCGGCGCGCCAGCAGGAACTCGCCCAGCATCATCAGCAGGAAGACCGGAATCGCGAGAACGATGACCTGGCTGGCTGTCATGGAGTGGGCCTGTACCTTGTCGTGATTCGAACGGGTCGCGGATCGCAGGTATGGCCGTCAGCTGACGGCTTCGTCGCGCCAGTGCGCGTCCAGGTGGCGGGTGTCGGACCAGCCGACCAGGCCCAGGCCTTGCGGCGACCACAGCAGGCGGTTGATGCTGGCATTGCCCAGTTGCCAGGTACGCGGCGCGTCGACGGCCTGTCCGGTTGCGATGCGGTACATCATGTCGAGCACACCACCGTGCGCCACCAGCACGATCTGTTCGCCCAGGTGGCGTCGCGCCAGGTCGGCGGTCGCGGCCTGGATGCGCGCGCCCAGGTCGCGCAGCGTCTCGCCGCCGGGCGGCGCCCATGCCGGGTCGCGCGCACGCCAGCGTGCGGCATCGTGCGGAAACTGCCGCTCGAGTTCGACGAAGGTGTTGCCTTCGAAATCGCCGAAGCCGCGTTCGCGCAGCCGCGGGTCGGCGGTGACGGCGATACCGAGCGCCTGGCCGATGCTGCTTGCCGTTTCGAATGCACGCGCCAGGTCGCTGCTGTAGATCGCGGCGACCGGCTCGTCACCGTCGGCCAGTACCTGCGCGGCGCGTTGCGCCTGCCAACGGCCCTTGTCGTTGAGTGCGATATCGCGTTGGCCCTGGATCCGTGTACTGGCATTCCAGTCGGTTTCGCCATGGCGTACTGCGATGATGCGGGTGGTGTCCATGGTCCGATTCTAGGAGCGGACGAGGACCGGCAACCACCAACGCCGCCTGGGCGAAGCGGTTTGCGCGCAGCATCCGCGCGGCCGAACGGCGCGACCGGGCCGTCCGCCGGCGACCGACCTGGGTCAATCGACGATCGACAACCGTCTCGGCTCGGGGAGCAGCCGCGCCAGCAGGGCGGGGATCTCGCTCGCGGGCAAGGGCCTGCTGAAGAAATAGCCCTGCACCTCGGTACATCCTTCGGCCCTGATCTGCGCGAGCTGATCGTCGGTCTCGACACCTTCGGCCGTCGTGGATGCGCCAAAGCTGCGCGCCAATCCGCAAACGGCCCGCACGATGGCCGCGCTGCTTTGACTGGTCGCCAGGTCGCGGACAAAGGATTGGTCGATCTTGATCTTGTTGAAAGGAAAGCTGTGCAGATATCCCAGACCGGAGTAACCCGTTCCGAAGTCGTCCATCGATATCTTGACGCCGAGTTCTCCGAGCTGGGCAAGAACCACGAGATTCGCCTCGCTGTCCTTGAGAAAGATCGATTCGGTGATCTCCACCGCCAGCCTGCCGGGGGCCAGCCCCGAGGCGGCGAGGGCCTCCTTGACGACGCAGACCAGCTGCTCGCTCTGAAACTGTGCCGCGGACAGGTTCACGGCGACCGTGATGTTTCCGGGCCACCGTGCGGCCTCCGCGCAGGCGCGCATGAGCACCCGCTTGCCGATGATGTCGATCAGTCCGACTTCTTCAGCCAACGGGATGAAGACGCTAGGCGCAACAAAGCCCCGCTGCGGGTCTTCCCACCGTGACAGCGCCTCGAACCCGCTGATCCGGTTGGTCTGCAGATTGACCAGTGGTTGGTAGTGGATGTCCAGCGCGTCCTGGGCGATCGCTGCGCGCAAGGCGGCCTCGAGTTCCCGGCGCTCCTTCACCTGCCGGTCGAACTCCGGCTCGAAGAACCGGAACCGGCCTCGTCCTTCCGCCTTGGCGCGGTACATCGCCAGGTCCGCGGCCCTGAGCAACTGCTCGGCATCCTGATAGTCGTCGTCCGCCACGGCAATGCCGATGCTGGCGCCGATGACCAGTCTTTGGTCGTCGATCTGGAAGGGTTCGCCGACCACTTCGATCAGGCGTGTCGCGAGCGCCGCCGCGTTGCCGGGTTGCCCATCGCCGACTTGAATGATGGCGAACTCATCGCCACCCAGTCGCCCCACCTTGTCGCTTTCACGGAGCGCATTTCGCAGGCGGCTGGCGAGCATCTTGAGCAGGGAGTCTCCCATGCCGTGCCCGAGCGTGTCATTGATGGTCTTGAAACCATCCAGGTCGATGAACAGCACGGCCAGTTCACCGCCATGCCGCCGCCGGTGCACGACCGCATCGCTCAGCTGCTTGTGGAACAACAAGCGGTTGCCGAGATCCGTCAGTGCATCGTGGTGCGCCAGGTGCGCGATCGTTGCCTGCGATCGTTCGCGCAGATCCATTTCGCTCTTGAGCTGCTGGTTGGCTTGAAGCAGATCCTTCGTACGGTCGGCAACACGGCATTCGAGCGCCTCGTTCGCCAGGGAAAGCGCCTCTTTCATGTGACGAATACTTTCTTCCGCGCGCTTCCGGTCGAGTTGGGTGGTCACTCGGGCGAGCGCGATGGAGAAGTCCACCGGCTTGGTGATGTAGTCGTTGGCACCACCGTTCAATGCTTCGACGACGTCTTCGCTCTGGCTCTTGGCGGTGACCATGATGACCGGCAAGGCGCCCGCAGAGTATTTCGCGCGAATCTGCGCCAGCACCTCGAGCCCCGCGATGTCAGGCATCATGATGTCCAGCAGGACCAGATCGAACGCCTCCCGTTCTATCAGCTCGAGTGCTTCGGTTCCGCCGTCTGCCTCCGTCGCATGGAAGCCGTGGCGCTCGAAGCGACGCCTCAGAATTTCGCGGTTTTCACGGACATCGTCGACGATGAGCAGCCGGGCCTTGCCATCGTTCGCCGGGCTCTTCTTCTCGTCGACCAGATGAAAGACCGCCGGATGGTCGGCGCTTCGGGGCGGGACGGCGTAGTTTGTTTCCATTAGTGTTCACCCGGCTTGGTAACTTGGTGGTCACGACGTTGCTTGCACCCGTGACCAGACGAGGGTCGCCGCGCAAGGGCGCGGGGCTTCATTGCGGCCTGCCCGGCATGTCGCCGATCGGTCGCTTTGTACTGTGTCATGCGGCCTGCTCCTGGATTTCCAACCTGGCATCCGCGTGCAGCTCGACGCTGCGCGATCGCTTCGGCAATGTGACGGTGACCGTGGTACCCAGACCCGGCTCGCTCTGCACCTGGAGCTTGCCACCCATCAATTGGCAGTACCGGTATGCCAGCGGGAGCCCCAGCCTGGCTTCGTCGTCGTATCGGCTCGCGGTCTCGTCCTCGGAGCGGCCAAAGGTCTCGAACAGACTGGCCATGCGCGCCTGCGCGATTCCAACGCCGCTGTCTTCGATCGACAATATCCATGAATCGCCCTGCATGGAAGCCGACAGCGTGATGCGACCGTTGCGGGTGAACTTCGCGGCATTGCTGAGCAGGCCGCTGACAACGCGCTTGAGCTTGTGCGGGTCACAGGCAATCCGACCCGCGGGAGGCGGTTGCACGAGCAGTTCGTTTCCACCTGCCACGAAGGACGGGCGGCATTGCGAAACCAGCTCCTCGATGAAATCCGAGAACTCGAACTCCTCGACGCGAAGTCCGACCTTGCCGGCTTCCAGTCTCGACAGTTCAAGAAGATCGTTGATGAGCTCGAGCAGCCTGAAGCCGGAACGTCTGATCGAGGTCAGGTCCTTGCATTTCTGCGGCTCCTTCCCGTCGGCATCCTCGATCAGGATCTCGCTGTAGCCAATGATCGCGTTGAGCGGGTTCTTGAGCTCGTGGCTCATCTTGGCGAGAAACCCCGATTTCGCCAGCAGCGCGCGTTGTGCCTGGCTGGTTGCGTCACGCAACTTGCGTTCCGTCACCTGGTGGAGCTGGATCTCCTGTTCGAGTTCGCCCTGGGAATAGACGATGCTGGCGAAGTAGAGCGCCATCATCGACACGTAGACGCTGGCGCAAAAGGTCGATACCAGGCCGAGCACCACCAGCGCATGGGGATCCACGGTTTCGCGAAACCCCACCACGCTGTATGCGATGTAGAACAGGGTCAGGTTCGCGACGATCAGTGCACTGACGGTGATCCGCGTCGCGCGCTCGGGCAAGTAGAAGAAGCCGAGCAGCGGAACCGTGACCAGCCAGGGCAGGATAGGCGAACTGATGCCGCCATATTGATAACTACCCCAGAAGATGCAGAACATCAGGTTCTGCAGCGAAATCAACGCCAGCGGGACATACCAACCCGTCAACCGCAAGACGATGGGATACAACCAGAAAGTCGAGACGCTCAGGAACAAGGTCCACCAGGACAGGTCGGCCTCCGCGCCGAGGTACAACATCGACAGCGAGATCGTATGCCCCAGAAACGGACCGAAGAGATGACTGAACAGAAACACCCGTACCGCCTGCAGCATGTCCCGGGATCGCTTCATGTTCGCCGGGATGAACCAATCGACCCACGAATTCAGTCTGGGTGGGAAGTTCTGCAGCGTTCTTCTCATCGCGGTCACCTGTTCACCTGGATCGGGGCCGTCACGCCGGGGTGCCGATTGCGGATGTGAGCACCGGAAGTCGCAGCGTGAATTCCGATCCGCGGCTCAGC
>JBFIDI010000477.1:0-4506 GCA_041581405.1 Burkholderiaceae bacterium | reverse complement strand
TTGGCGGGAATGAGCGGGAGGTTTTTTCCCATTGAAATCAAAGCTGTAGGCGAGAAAGCTTCGAGGTTACTCTAAGACAGGCAGGATGCAAAGCCTCTGCGCCGTGTCCTGGCACAAATACTTGGCAAGAACGTGTCAAAGCGTTGTAGACGGGGGAGATTCCTGCCCAGGGGTCTCTTGCTGCTGGCCGACCTGCTGGATCTGTTCCTTGAGCTTGTGGCTGGCGTGGAACGTCACGACGCGCCGAGCCCGGATCGGGATGGCTTCGCCGGTGCGCGGGTTGCGGCCCGGGCGAGGTGCCTTGGTGCGGATCTGGAAGTTGCCGAAACCGGAGATCTTGACGTCGGTGCCGTCCACCAGGCTGGTCGAGATGAGATCGAAGAACGCGTCGATCATGTCCTTGGATTCTCTTTTGTTGAGCCCGATCTGCTCGAAAAGCAGTTCGGCCAACTGGGCCTTGGTCAACGCAGGGGTCTCAAGGCTTTCAATCGCGAGTTCCATCAGGCAAGTCTCTTTCGTAGTTATGACGGCAGTGCCGCAGGCCCTGCGCCAAGAAGGCCGGGCCCGCGCGGGTCATCCACCTCAGGCGCGTTGACGCGCACCCACATCGGTTGCCAGCTGGGCCAGCACCGATCGAACCACCTGCTCGATCTCGTCGTCGGTCAGGGTAGCGTTGTCGTTATTGAGCGTCAAGCGAACCGCCAGGCTTTTCTCGGCCGACTGCGCACTATTCACAACACCCTCTGCGCTCGCGGCCGCGGGCTTGGGCCGATAAACGTCGAACAAGGCGGCATTGCGCAGCAGGCCCTTGGTGGGCGCCGCGTGGATCGCGGCCATCAGGGCCTCATGGCTCACCTGCTCCGCCACCAGCACCGCGATGTCGCGCTCCACCGCCTGGTGCTTGGACACCGGCTTGAATGCCGGCACCGGGCGCTGCAGCACCGCCTCGAGGTCGAGTTCGAACATCACCGGCGTGCCGGCAATCTCGTAGGCCTGGCGCCAGCGCGGGTGCAGTTCGCCGACATGGCCGATGAGCTGGCCGTCCAGCATGACGCTGGCGCAGCGGCCGGGGTGCATGGCGGGATGCGCGGCGGGTGCAAACATGGGACGCATCGGCGCGAGCAGCGCCTCGACATCGCCCTTGGCGTCGAAGAAGTCGGTGGCGCGCTCCTTGCCGGTCCATTGCAACTGGTCGGCACCGCCAACGGCCATGGCCGCCACGCGCATCGGCTGGCGCAGGCCGGCCACGGCGGTGGTGCCGTCTTGCGCCGACGCATCGCGCAGGAATACCCGGCCGAGTTCGAACACGCGTACGCGGGCCGCACGGCGATCCTGGTTGAACTTGAGAGCCTGCAAGAGCGAGCCGAGCAACGACGAGCGCATCACGCTCATCTGGCTGGCTATCGGATTGAGCAGTTTCACCGGCTCGGTATTGCCGGCAAGTTCCGTCTCCCAGCGCTCCTCGACGAAGCTGAAGTTGATGGTTTCCTGGTAACCCTGACTGGCCAATTGGCGCCGCACACCGAAGTTGCTGCGCCGCGCCTCAGGGCGGATCAACGCGGTGATCGGGCCTTGCGGCGCGGTAGCGGGCAAGGCGTCGTAACCCACCATGCGGGTCACTTCCTCGATCAGGTCTTCCTCGATCTTCAGGTCGAAGCGGTATGGCGGCGGCGTCACGGTGATGCTGCCGGCGTCGTTGCCCGGCGTGCCGTCAGCCGGAGCCTGCGTCAGCGGCAAGCCCAGACGGGTCAGGGCGTCGACACACTGCGCCAGGCTGAGCGGCATGCCGGTGACCTTGGCGGCACGGGCCACACGCAGGGTCACGGGTGCGGGTTGCGGCAGTTGCACTTGCTGGTCGTCGACCGGACCACACAAGGTCTCGGGCGTACCGCAGATGTCGACGATCAGCTGGGTGATGCGTTCGATGTGCTCCACCGTCAGGCTGGGGTCGACACCACGCTCGAAGCGGTGGCCGGCGTCGGTGGTGAAGTTGTAGCGGCGCGAACGGCCGGCCACCGCTTCCGGCCACCAGAAGGCAGCCTCGACATAGACATTGCGGGTATCGTCCGACACCGCGGTGGCGTCGCCACCCATGATGCCGGCCAGCGACTCGACCTCGCGCTCATCGGCGATCACGCCGACGGTCTCATCCACGGTGACGGTGTTGCCGTTGAGCAGCTTGAGTTGTTCGCCAGGCTTGCCCCAGCGCACATCCAGGCCGCCGTGAATCTTGTCCAGGTCGAAGATATGGGTCGGGCGGCCGTATTCGAACATCACGTAGTTCGAGATGTCGACCAGTGCGCTCACGCTGCGCTGGCCACAACGCGCCAGGCGTTCGACCATCCACGCCGGCGTCGCGGCCTGGGTGTTCAGATTGCGCACCACACGGCCGGAGAAGCGGCCGCACAGGTCGGGCGCGCTCACCTTCACCGGCAGGCGGTCGTCACAGGCGACGGTGACCGGTGGAAACTCCGGGCGGGCCAGCGGCGCGCCGGTCAGCGCCGACACTTCACGCACCACCCCATACACGCTCAGGCAATGGGCCAGGTTGGGCGTGAGCTTGACGGTGAGCATGTTGTCGTCGAGCGCCAGCACCTCGCGCACGTTCTGGCCCAGCGGCGCATGGGCGTCGAGCTCGAGCAGGCCGCCGTGGTCGTCGGACATGCCCAGCTCCTTGCCGGAACACAACATGCCATGGCTCTCGACGCCGCGCAGCTTGCCGACCTTGATCAGGAAAGGCTTGCCATCGGCACCAGGGGGCAACTCGGCGCCGACCATCGCGCACGGCACCTTGATGCCGACGCGGGCATTCGGCGCGCCGCAGACGATGTCGAGCAAGGCGCCCTGCCCCACGTCGACCTTGCACACACGCAGGCGGTCGGCGTTCGGATGCTGCTCCGCCACCTTGATCTCGCCGACGACGATGCCGCTGAACGGCGGCGCGACCGGCTGGACCTCTTCGATCTCGAGGCCTGCCATGGTCAGGGTGTCGGCCAGCTGGCGGGTGTTCAGGTCGGGGTTGCAGAAGGTACGCAACCAGGATTCAGGAAATTGCATGGATCAGGCTCGGAATCGTTCAGGCTTGCGGGGATCAGGCTTGCTGGAATTGCGACAGGAAACGCAGGTCGCCGTCGAAGAACAGGCGCAGGTCGTCCACGCCGTAACGCAACATCGTCAGGCGGTCGACGCCGCTGCCGAAGGCAAAACCGATGTAGTGCTCCGGGTCCAGTCCCATGTTGCGAATCACCTGCGGATGCACCTGGCCGGAGCCGGACACCTCGAGCCAGCGACCCTTGAGCGGACCCTTGCCGAACTGGATGTCGATCTCGGCGCTCGGCTCGGTGAACGGGAAGTAGCTGGGGCGAAAGCGAATCTCCAGGTCGCGCGTCTCGAAGAACGACTGGATGAAGTTCAGGTAGACGGCCTTCAGATCCTTGAAGCTGACATTGGCGCCGACCCACAAGCCTTCGACCTGGTGGAACATCGGCGAGTGCGTGGCGTCGCTGTCGACACGGTAGGTGCGGCCCGGCGCGATGACGCGGATGTCGGGCATGCGCTCGCCACGGGCGATCACGTCGGCGTATTTGGCCGCATGGGCGCGCGCATAACGGATCTGCATCGGCGATGTGTGCGGACGCAGGTTGAGCCAGCGGCCCTCGGAGTCCTTCATGTCGACGTAGAAGGTGTCCTGCATCGAGCGCGCCGGATGGTTCTCCGGGTTGTTCAGTGCGGTGAAGCTGAACCAGTCGGTCTCCACTTCCGGACCGTCGGCCACGTCGAAACCCATGGAGCCGAAGATCGCCTCGATCCGCTCCATCGACATCGCGATCGGGTGCAGGCCACCCATGCCACGCTGGCGGCCGGGCAGGCTGACGTCGAGCGCCTCGGCCTGCAGCTGCTGCTGCAACTCGGCTTCGGCCAGTGCGTCGCGGCGCGCCTGCAGCGCGGCTTCGATTGCCTGCTTGGCCTTGTTGATCTCGGCACCACGGGCCTTCTTCTCGTCGACCGGCAAAGCGGCCAGGCCTTTCATCAGCTCGGTGATGCGCCCGGCCTTGCCCAGGAACTGTGCCTTGGCGTTCTCCAGGTCGGCCGGAGCGGCTGCGGCGGCGAATGCGGCGGTGGCAGCGTCAACAATGGAATGCAGTGCGGTCATGGTCTTGGGGGAATCAGAAAAAGATCGGGGGCTAGCGCTGGTAAAAGCTCTAGCCCCCGAATCCTGGGAACAGACCGCAGCGACATCGCCGCTGCGGCCAGCGCCTGCCGGTCAAGCAGCCAGCTTGGCCTTCACTTGCTCCACGATGCCGGCAAAAGCAGGCATGTCGTGCACAGCGATATCGGAAAGAACCTTGCGGTCGATCTCGATACCGGCCTTTTTGAGGCCGTTGGCAAACTGGCTGTAGGTCATACCGCACTGACGGGCTGCCGCGTTGATACGGGCAATCCACAGCTGACGGAAGACGCGCTTCTTGTTGCGACGATCACGGTAGGCATATTGCCCAGCCTTCA
>JBFIDI010000476.1:0-4515 GCA_041581405.1 Burkholderiaceae bacterium | reverse complement strand
GGCAGTGGCCCCGACACCGCTACCGGCACCCGTGGCGGCGCCGGCGCCAGCGCCCGCGGCGGCAGCGAAACCGCCGTCCCCAGCCACCCCGGCGGTCGCGGCGCAGCGCAGTGCAGCGGCGGACCCGGCGCCGGCCGCCGAGTCCGTGGCTGCTTCCAAGGCCCGGCCGGGCGCGGCGCGTGCTGCGGGATTGCCGGATGCGGGTACCACCACCGCCCGGGCAGCACCATCGTCGGCCCAGGCGTCAGCGGCTGCGAGCGCCGCCGTGGCGGCGGCGGGCGACCCGCCGCAGACCGCGGGTATTGCCGATCCGGAACAGGCCTGTTCCGGCCGCGTGTTGCTGGGTTACCAGATCTGCATGAACGAGCAGTGCGCCAAGCCGATGTATGCCCGCCACGCGGTGTGCGAACAACGCCGTGCGGCCGAACAGGCGCGCAAGCAGCAGCAGGCGACCCGCAACTGACCGCGGTGTCCCGTCACGGGCGCGCCGTGGCGGGATGCCGCGAAACACGTCGCCTATTGCGCGACCCAGCCGCCGTCCATGTTCCAGGCCACGCCGCGCACGTTGTTGGCGGCCGGCGAGCAGAAGAACACCGCGAGCGCGCCGAGTTCCTCCGGCGTCGTGAACTGCATCGACGGTTCCTTCTCGCCCAGCAGCAGCTTGATGGCCTCGTCGTTCGAGACGCCCTGGCTGGCGGCCTTGGCGTCGACCTGTTTCTGCACCAGTGGCGTCAGCACCCAGCCCGGACAGATGGCGTTGCAGGTAATGCCGCTGGTGGCGTTTTCGAGTGCCGTGACCTTGGTCAGGCCGACGATGCCGTGCTTGGCCGCCACATAGGCGGATTTCTCGGCCGACGCCACCAGGCCGTGCACCGACGCGACGTTGATGATGCGACCCCATTTCGCCGCCTGCATGGCCGGCAACGCGAGCCGGGTCGCGTGGAAGGCGCTGGACAGGTTGATCGCGATGATCGCGTCCCAGCGCTCGGCGGGGAAGTTCTCGACGCGCGCAACATGCTGGATGCCGGCGTTGTTGACCAGGATGTCGATGCGGCCGAACTGTTCGGCGGCCACCCGCATCATGTCCTCGATCTCGGCCGGTTTGCTCATGTCGGCGCCGTGGTAGGCGACCTTGACGCCGTGACTGGCGATCGTCGCCTTGGGCCCTTCGACGTCTCCGAAACCATTGAGCACGATGTTGGCGCCCTGTTGTGCCAGCGCCTGCGCGATACCCAGACCGATGCCACTCGTGGACCCGGTGACCAGTGCAGTTTTTCCTTTGAGCAAGATGAACCTCCAATTCAATTAGGATGTGCCTGAGGCATTATGCTGCCTTGATCCGACAGTCCGATCCGACGACCCGACCACACCGACACCATGTCCACGAACGACCCCGAACTGCTGTTTGTCCACTGCCCCGATACGCAGGGCGGGCATCGCATGGCGTATTGGCAATGGGGTGACGCCGCGGCCGGCCCCGTGGTGGTCTGTGTCCACGGACTGTCGCGCCAGGGCCGCGACTTCGATGCGCTGGCGCGCAGCCTGTGCGCGCGCAGCACGCATCCGATCCGCGTCGTGTGCCCGGACGTGGTCGGGCGCGGCCGCAGCGACTGGCTCAAGGACCCGATGGGTTACCAGATCCCGACCTATGCGGCCGACATGCTGGCCTTGCTGGCGCAACTGGCTCCGACCCGGCTCGACTGGGTCGGCACCAGCATGGGCGGGCTGATCGGCATGGTGTTGTGTGGCCAGAGCGAGCTGCCGATGCCGGTCCCGGTACGCCGGCTGGTGCTCAACGACGTCGGTCCGAGCATCCGCTGGGAGGCGCTGGCGCGCATCGGGACCTACCTGGGGCAGACCGGCCGCTTTGCGGACCTGCAGCAGGCGGCCGACGCCATGCGGTCGATCTCCACCGGCTTCGGCCCGCATACGCCCGAGCAGTGGCTGGACCTGTCCCGCGGCATGGTCCGGACGCTGGACGATGGCAGCGGCGCGCTGACACTGCATTACGACCCGGCGATTGCCGTGCCGTTCCGCACCGTGACGGCCGAATCGGCGGCCCAGGGCGAAGCCGCGCTGTGGCAGCTGTACGACGCGATCCGCGCCGAGACCCTGCTGCTGCGCGGCGCCGAATCGGACCTGTTGTCCGCGCAGACCGCGCAGGCCATGACCACCCGCGGGCCGCGGGCCCGGCTGGTGGCGTTCGCCGGTGTCGGCCATGCGCCGACGCTGGTCGCATCGGACCAGGTCGACTGCGTGGCCGATTTCCTGCTAGGCGCATCGGAGGCGGAGGGCGGATGAAACAGGGCGGCGCGGGCAACAAGGACGCGGCTCCGGTTTCGGCTTCTCCAGCATCGGCGCAGGCCGATACGCACGCGGTCGACGTGCTGGTGCGTGCGCGCGCCTTTGCCGAGCCCCTGATCGCCGGCGAGACCCTCGACTCCGGCGAAAACACGCTCGACCATGCCCACGGTGTTGCCGGCATCCTGCGCACGATCGGCGGCTCCGAGCTGATGCAGGCCGCGGTCTACCTGGTTTATGCCTGCGAGCAGCTGCAGCGCCCGCAGGAGGCCATCGGCAAGCGTTTCGGCACCAACCTGGCGGACCTCGCGCTGGAGACCAACAAGCTCGTGCGGGTGCAGCGCCAGGCCCGTTCGACCCGTAGCGGCGACACCCTGACCGCGCCGGCGCCGATGGCCCAGACCGCCGCGGCCCAGGTCGAGAACGTGCGCAAGATGCTGCTCGCGTTTTCGCGCGACCTGCGCGTGGTGATGCTGCGCCTGGCCTCGCGGCTGCAGACCTTGCGCCACTATGCCGCCACCAAGCAGGCGCCGCCGCCGGCGGTACCGGCAGAAGCCTTGCTGGTGTTCGCGCCGCTGGCCAATCGGCTCGGCATCTGGGAGCTCAAGTGGGAGATCGAGGATCTGGCGTTCCGTTTCCTGGAGCCCGGGACCTACCGCGACGTGGCGCAACACCTGGACCAGACGCGGGCCCAGCGCGAGCGCGACGTGGAGCAGCTGCGGACCCGGCTCGAGCGCGAACTGCGTCGCGACGGCATCCACGCCAAGGTGCAGGGCCGGCCCAAGCACATCTACAGCATCGTCAAGAAGATGCGTGGCAAGTCGCTCGATTTCGAGCATGTGTACGACATCTGCGCGCTGCGCGTCATCGTGCCGACCGTGACCGACTGTTATACCGTGCTGAGCGCGGTGCACGGCCGTTTCACGCCGGTGCCCGAGGAGTTCGACGACTACATCGCCAAGCCCAAACCCAACGGCTACCGCTCCTTGCACACCGTGGTGCGCGACGACAAGGGCCAGCCGATCGAGATCCAGATCCGCACCCAGGAGATGCACGACCATGCCGAACACGGCGTGGCCGCGCACTGGTTGTACAAGGAGGCGGGCGCCAAGGGTTATGCCGGCGTCGCGGCGGTCGGGCAATACGACGCCAAGATCGCCGTGTTGCGCCAGCTGCTGGACTGGGAGCGCGAACTCTCGGGCGAGCAGCCGCGCGGCCTGTTCGAGGACCGCATCTACGTGCTGACACCGCAGGCGGCCATCGTCGAGCTGGTCGAAGGCGCGACACCGGTCGATTTCGCCTACCACGTGCATACCGAAATGGGCCACCGCTGCCGCGGCGCGCGTGTCGACGGCGCGATGGTGCCGCTCAATACGCCGCTGCGCAACGGCCAGACGGTGGAGATCGTCGTGGCCAAGGAGGGGGGGCCGTCGCGCGACTGGCTCAATCCCGAACTGGGTTACCTGGCGGGCCAGCGCGCGCGCGGCAAGGTGCGGGCCTGGTTCAATGCACGTGCCGTGCACGAGACCGTGGCGCGCGGCCGCGAGGCGGTCGAGAAGGTGTTGCAGCGCGAAGGCAAGACCTCGGTCAACCACGAGGAGCTGGCGCGCGAACTCGGCTTCGATGCCGCAGACGCCTTGTTCGAGGCGGTCGGCAAGGACGAGTTTTCGTTGCGCCAGATCGAGGCCTTGTACCGGCCCGGCGAATCCGCGAACCAGGATGCCGACGCCCCGCTGATCAAGGCGCCGACCCAGGAGGACCGCAAGGCCGGCGGCGGCGTGCTGGTCGTGGGAGTCGACTCGCTGATGACGCAGCTCGCGCGTTGCTGCAAGCCCGCGCCGCCGGACCCGATCTGCGGTTTCGTGACCCGCGGCAAGGGCGTCAGCGTGCACCGCGCCGACTGTCCCAACGTGCGGGAGTTCCGCGCGCGCAATCCCGAGCGTGTCATCGACGTGCAATGGGGCCAGCCACGGGCCGAGAAGGCGCCGGTCTATCCGGTCGACGTGGTGGTGCAGGCGATCGACCGCCAGGGCCTGCTGCGCGACCTGTCCGAGGTGTTTCTCAAGGAAAAGATGAACGTGATCGGGGTGCAGTCGCAGACCTTGCGCGACGTCGCCTGGATGACCTTCACCGTCGAGACGTCCGACGCGATGCGCCTGCAGCAGGTGCTGGGACAACTCATGATGCTGCCGGGCATACGCTCGGCGCGGCGGC
>JBFIDI010000475.1:0-4517 GCA_041581405.1 Burkholderiaceae bacterium | reverse complement strand
GCCGAACCCCGTTCCAGCCGACTCGGCATCACCGTGATGCCGGAGTGGTTCCAGTGCGAAGGCATCGATGCCGTGCTGGACAAGCTGCAGGCCGCCGGCGCCACCGCCCTGGTCACCAGCCCGTATCTGCTCGAGATCGCGCCTGCCGGCGAAGGCGCGCGCGAGCCGCCACCCGACGGCGACGCCGGTGGCGTGCGGCCGCTGGACCGGGTGTTGTGGGGCGCGCGCGAGACCTGGGTGCGCACCGCGCCGTCGCTGGTGCACGACACCGCGCGGTACCAGGGGCTGCGTTATCAGCCGAGCCCGCCCGGCGCCTTGACCCATGCCCATCCGCGCCTGATCGACGATGTCGTGGCGGCGGCCGACACCCGTGGCATCGCGGTCTACCTGCAGGTGATGGCGGCCAGCCCGCCGGGTTACCGGGTGCAGTTCTCCGGCGCCGTGGACGAGGACCTGTGCCTGGGGCCGGACGGCCAGCCGCATCCGCACCGGGTCGACCGCAACGCGAGCCTGGCCAGCAGCCATGTGCGCGAGTACGGCGCCGCGTTGCTGGCGGAACTGGCCGAGCGGTATCCGGGGGTGCACGGCTTTCGGGTCGACTGGCCGGAGTACCCGCCGTACGACCTGCGCAGCACCTTGTTCGACTTCAATCCGCAGGCCTGGCCGGCGCTGCGCGCGCAAGGCGTCGATCCGCGCGCCTACGCCGGCCTGGTGACGCAGCAACTCGCGCGCTGGCAGGCCGCCGCGCGGGCTGCGGCGTCGCACGGCGTGCCGGCGGTGCGCGAGGCCCTGGCCGCGGCCGGCTGGCATGCCTTCTTCAGCGACGATGGCGACGGCCTGCCGTTGTGGGCCAGCAAGCGCGCCAGCGTCGGCGCCATGCTGCGTTGTTACCGGCAGGCGCTGGACCAGGTGTCCGGGCCCCGCCGCGTGCTCGAGCCCCAGGTGTTCCCGCCACCACTGTCGAACTTCTCCGGCATCGATTGGCCGGCCGTCGCCGACACGGCCGACGCCGTCGGCGTCAAGCTCTACACCATGCACTGGCCGATGATGGCGCGGTATTGGGCGCGCGACCTGGTGGGTACGGCCGATGCGCGAGCGCTCGACACCGTGACCGCGGCCATGGCCGATTTCCTCGGGTTTTGCGATGAGCCGCTGCCCGATGGCTCCGTGCTGCATTACCCGCCGCCCGACATCGCGCATCCGGTCGGGCGCCAGGCCCAGGTGCACAAGCTGCGGCAGGCACGACAACAGGCCGGGCCGGTGCCGGTGATCGCGTTCACCCACAGCTACGGCACACCCGCCGACGTGCGCCAGCGCGTGGCCACGGCCGCCGGCGCCATGGGAGAGGCGGCCCGGTTGTGGGTCAACCGGTATGGATACCTGTCCGACACGAAGCTGGCCGACCTCGGCCGCCTGATGCAGGGTGCGGAGACAAGCACATGACGGTACGAGCCCATCGCCCCCGCGGCCTGGCGCAGGCCATGCCGCAGCCCGGCGACACCGCCCACCGTTCGGCGCTGGCCGACCGGGTCTTCGCCCGGCTGCGTTCGGACATCCTGCATGCGCGGCTGCGCCCGGGCGAGGCCTTGTCCGAGAACGGCCTGGCCGCCCGGCTGGACGTGAGCCGCACGCCGGTGCGCGAGGCGGTGCAACGGCTGGTGCGTGAAGGGCTGGTCCAGGTGTTGCCGCAGCGGGGCAGCTACGTGGCGCTGCTGAGCATCCGGCGCATCCGCGACGCCTTGTTCGTGCGCGAGGCGGTCGAGACCGAGATCGTGCGGCGCATTCTTGCGGCACCCCCCAACCCGGACGGCATCGCGGCGCTGGAAGCCTCGATGGAGCGCCAGAGCCGGGCGCTGGATGCCGGCGACCTGGAGGCGACGATGCGCGCCGACGAAGACTTCCACCGCAGCCTGATGCACAGCTGCGGACTGGACGGCGTCTGGTCCATCGTGGCCCAGGTCCGCGACATGCACCAGCGCACGCGCGCCATCGCCGTGCCCGAACTGCAGTCGGGCCGGCAGGCGGTGGCCGACCACGAGGCCATCGTCGCGGGCCTGCGCGAGCGCGATGCGCAGGCGGCGTTGCAGGCGATGTCGCGCCACCTCGAGCGCAACCACACGCTGACCCTGCGCGTGGCGGCGCTGCATCCGGACTACTTCGAAGAGGAGGACGCACCGCATGATGACGCCTGACTTCGAACTGCTCGACCCGCGTTTTGCGCGTTACGCACCCGGCAACGTGCACCTCGAACGCCTGGCCACCGGCTGCCGCTGGTCCGAGGGGCCGGCGTATTTCGCCGCCGGTCATTACCTGGTGTGGTCGGACATTCCCAACGACCGTGTCATGCGCTGGGACGAGACCGACGGATCGGTGTCGGTGTTCCTGCAGCCGGCATGGAACGCCAATGGCCACGCCGTCGACCGGCAGGGCCGGCTGGTCAGCTGCGAACACCGCGGGCGCTGCGTCTCGCGCATCGAGCACGACGGACGCCGCACCGTGCTGGCCGAGCGCTTCGACGGCAAGCGACTGAATTCGCCCAACGACGTGGTCGTCAAGTCCGACGGCAGCATCTGGTTCACCGACCCGACCTACGGCATCGACTCGGATTACGAGGGTGATGCGGCGCCCTCCGAGATCGGCGCCTCGCAGGTCTACCGCATCGATCCCGACGGTGGCGCGATCACGGCCGTGATCACGACCATGGCCAAGCCCAACGGACTGGCGTTTTCGCCCGACGAACGCAGCCTGTACGTGGTCGACACCGGCATCTCGCACGCCAGCGACGGCCCGCGCCACATCCGCCGTTTCGCGCTGACGCCCGACGGCCGCGGCATTGCCGACGACGGCCCGGTGCTTGCGACCTGCAGCGTCGGCCTGTTCGACGGCCTGCGCGTGGACAGGCACGGCAACGTGTGGGCCGGCGCCGGCGACGGCGTGCATTGCCTGGACCCGGACGGATCGCTGATCGGCAAGATCCGCGTGCCCGAGGTCGTGGCCAACGTGTGTTTCGGCGGCCCGAAACGCAATCGCCTGTTCATCTGCGGCACGACCAGCCTGTATGCGATCTACCTCAAGACGACCGGCGCGGGGTGGCCGGCATGAGCCGCATCGCCGGCCTTTCGCGATCCGCCGGACGGCGGCCATCTGCAATCACGGACTGCGCGACGAACCCGGCGGGTCGTGTGGTCTACAGGTCACCGTCCGCGGTGGCCCGGCGCCGGGCAACGTAACCATCACCACGAAGGAGACAGACATGAAACGCTTTTTGTTGACGCTGGCAGCTTGTGCAGTACCGGCCATTGCGGCCGCGCAGGCCTGGCCGGACAAGCCCCTGAAGGTGGTGGTGCCGTTCGGCCCCGGCGGCTCGAGCGACCTGATGGCGCGGCTGCTGCAAAAGACCATCGAGGACGAGAAGCTGCTGCCGCAGCACATGGCCATCGTCAACGTGAAAGGGCACTTCTCGATCGGCTCGCAGCAGGTCAAGAATGCCGCGCCCGACGGCACGAACTTCCTGGTGCTGCACCTGGCGCTGCTCTCGGGCGAGGTGGTCGACCCGGGCAAGGGTGTTTCCTACCGCGACTACGAGCCGGTGGCGATGACCGGCGGTTTCTGCCTGCATCACATCGTGCGCGACGATGCGCCCTACAAGACGCTCGACGACCTGGTCAAGGCGGCCAAGGCCAAACCCAAGTCCATCCTGTTCGGTGTCAACATCGGTGCGCTGAACCACCTCGGCGGCGGCTTCCTGGAGCAGGCCACCGGCGCCCAGTTCCGCTTCGTGCAGATCGGCGGCGGTTCGGCCAACTACGCCGCACTCAAGGGCTCGCAGATCCAGACCACGATGTTGTCGAGTTCGGAATACAGCAACTACAAGTCCGGCGGCATGCGCTCGCTCGCATTCACCGGCCCGGCGCGGCTGGACAGCGAACCCGACGTGCCCACGGCCAAGGAGCTGGGCCTGGGCTACGAGTTCTGCATCAACAACTACTGGTTCGCACCCAAGGGCACGCCCAAGGCCGCGATCGACGGCCTGGCCAATGCGCTCGAGAAGGCGATGAAGTCGCCGGCCCTGCGCAAGGTGCAGATCGAGGAGCGGGCCTCGACGGTGGAGTTCCTCAAGGGCGAGGCGTTCAAGAAGAACCTGGACGAGACCTTCAAAACCGTCGAGCCGATTGCCAAGACCCTGGTCAGCGGCAAATAGGCGGCGCGTATGGCTGACAGCGAAACCCGGGCGGAAACCGCCCTGGCGTGTCTGGCGATCGCGCTCTCGGTGTTGTTCCTGGTCGAAGGCGTCAAGCTCAAGCCCGGCGTCTTCGAGCCCATCGGCCCGGGGGCGGTGCCGATGGGCGTGGCCATCGCCACCATCGTCCTGAGCCTGGCCGTGCTGGTCGGGCGCTGGCGCAAGCCGTTCGCCCAGGCCGCCGCCGAGGCGATGCTGGACGAGGACGGCCAGCCACGTCGCGAACAGTGGGGCCTGCTGGCGGCGATGGCGGCACTCACCGTCGTGTACACCGCGG
>JBFIDI010000474.1:0-4529 GCA_041581405.1 Burkholderiaceae bacterium | reverse complement strand
TGGTAGGGCGCGTCCAGGTGCGTGCCGTTGTGCGTCGACAGCGCGACGGTCTCCACCGCCCAGCCTTCGCCGTCGGGCAGGTCCTCCTTCTTGAGGCCGGGGAAAAACGGTTCGATCTGTTCGAAGGTGTTCTCGTGCGTGAAATATTCGATCTTCGGTGCGAAGGCCGGCGGGTCGCTGAGCACGTCGTTTTCCAGGAAGATCGAGAGATCGACGAAGGTGCGGGGCATGGTGGTTCTCCTGTCGGAATGGTCAAGATCGGTGGGATGGTTGCTGCCGCTGGTGCGGGTTCCAGTGCACCATGGGCAGGCCGGCCACCGGCGAGCGGAAATACGGGATCGTCGTGCCCAGCAGGCTGCCGACGTAGACGGTGCGCAGGTCCGGCCCGCCGAAGGTGATGCTGGCCATCCATGGCGCCAGCGTGCCGCGGGCCCGCGCCATGTCGTCGGCCGTGGCCGTGCCGGCGCCCATCTTCTGCACCAGCGCGCGGCCGGCCGCCGGGTCGCCGTCGTCGAGCAGCAGCAGCCGGTCGCCCTGCGGGGTGAGCGCGATCAGCTGGTCGACCATGACCAGCGTGCACCACAGGTTGCCGAAGGTATCGAACGCGATGCCGTCCGGCGGGCCGCCGAGGTGGCTGGGGCCGAACACCTCGCGGTCGACCAGGCGCACGCCACCCGCGGCGTCTTCGTCGAGCCGCATCCGGGTGATGTGCGGGCCGGTGGTCTCGACGATGTACATCCACTCTTCGCGCGCATCGAGCCGGATCTCGTTGGTGAAATGAAAACCGTCGGCGACCACGCGGATGTCGTCGCGGCCGGGTTCGACGACCGCGATGTAGCCGTCGCGCACCCGGCTCGCCGCGGCCTTTGTCCATGGATTGACGCGGGTCGACACGGTGATCCAGATGCGGTCCTTCGAGTCACGCAACACGAAGTTGACCTTGCCGATCGGCTCGCCGTCGATACGATCGAACAAGGTGCGGGTATGGCCGTCGCGGGTCATCCGCTCGAGCAGGTCGGTGCCGAAGTTCGAGATCAGGATGTCGCCGTTGGCGGCAAACGCCAGGCCGTTGGGCAAGGTGCCCTGCGTGAGCCTGGCCTCGAACGCGTCGCCGGTCGCGGCACTGGCGCTGGCAAATCGCGGGTCCGCCTGCTGCCCGATGAACTGCTGCGTTCCGTCGGCCCGGATGTGGGTGACGCCGCCGCGTGCATCGGCCGCCCACAGGCTGCCGTCGGGCTCGGCGAGGATACATTCCGGGCGTTGCAGGTCGTGGCCGATGGTCTCGATGGCGGCGCGTTCGACCGTGAAGCCGGCCAGCGGATTAGATGCAGCGCTTGTCATATGCGTTTTCCGTCACGCGGTACGTTGTCCGCAGCCCATGAAAGCTCAAGCGACGGTGGAGCAGCTCAGGCCAGCGGCCGCGCAGCAGGCCCGTCCAGGCCCCCACCGAACTGGATTTGCCAGGCCGTAGGGGGCGCCCCCCAGTGGGGGGGTCGGACGGTCTACACGCAGTGCGACCGGGTAGACGGGGGGCGTTCTTCATCTCAATGCAGTGGCCGCCGCGCACGGCCGCTCCGAAGCGGCCGGCCCGCCCCCCAGTGGGGGGTTCGGACGGCTTACACGCAGTGAAGCCGGACAGACGGGGGGCGTCTTTCATCTCAGCAACACCAGGCTGATCTGTGGGAATACCAGCAGCAGGCCCAGCACCGACAGCATGATCAGCGTGAACGGCGCCGTTCCCTTGAAAATATCGCCGAGCGAAATGCCCGGTTCGGACAAGGTGCTCTTGATGACGAACACCGACAGGCCGAACGGCGGCGTCAGCAGCCCGATCTCGACCGCGATCACGGTGACGACGCCGAACCACACCAGGTTCATGCCGAACTGCTCGGCGATCGGCAGCATCAGCGGCAACACGATCAGCATGATCGACGACGAGTCGATGATGGTGCCCAGCGCGATGACGATGGCCACGTACAGCAGCAGGAAGGCGTTGCGTCCCAGCCCGGCCTCGGCCATGGTCTCGACCAGGAACTGCGGCATGCCCGACATCGCCAGCATGCGCGTGTAGATGGTGGCGCAGATGATCAGGAAACTCACCGCCACCGTCACATGGCCGGTCTCGGTCAACACGCTCCAGAAACCCGGGCCGTCGAGCTTGCGCTTGAGCAGCGCGATCACCAGTGCCAGGCCGGCACCCACGGCGCCGGCCTCGGTGGCGGTGAAGAAACCGGCGTACAGGCCGCCGAGCACCGCGACGATCATCACGATGCTGGGCAGCAGCTTGAGCGCCATGGTGCCGAAACCCATCATGTCCTGGGCGTCGACCTCGACCGGTGTGCCGTTGGCAAACACCATGCCCGGCCGCAGGTAGGCCATCAGCACGATGCCCAGCGCGAAGGCAATGGCCAGCATCAGGCCGGGCACGATGCCGGCGGTGAACATGTCGCCTACCGACTGGTTCGCCAGGAAACCATAGAGGATCATCAAGAGGCTGGGTGGAATCAGCATGCCCAGCACCGACGAGCCCGCGACCACGCCGGAGGCGAAACCGCCGCGGTAGCCGAAACGCAGCATCTGCGGCACCGCCACCCGTGTGAACACCGCGGCCGATGCGATCGAGATGCCGGTGATGGCGGCGAACACGGCATTGGCCGCCACGGTCGCGATGCCCAGGCCCCCGCGCAGGCGCCGGAACATCTGGTTGGCGACCTCGAACGCGTCCTTGCCCACGTCGGCCTTCGCAACCAGGAAACCGGTCAGCACGAACAGCGGCACCACGCCGAAGATGTGGCTGTTGATCGCGTCGTTGGCCGCCGCGGCCAGCAGGTTGGCCGCCACCGAGACGTCGTCGCGGATCAGCCAGACACCGATGAACGACACCAGGCCGAGCACCACGGCCACGTGCAGGCCGCCCCAGATGAGCAGCAGCATCAGCACCAGCGAGCCGCTGGCGATCACCGCATTACTCATGGCGGGGCGCCCCCCGTGACGGCAGCGCGGCCGCGCGACGCCAATCCGCCCAGGCCAGCAGCAGGAAGGTGATCAGCGTCGCACTCAGGCCGATCAGCATGATCAGCCGCACCGGCCAGACCGGCGCGGTGAAGTCGCCGATCGCGCCGACGTACTGGCGGATGCGGATCGCGTCGACCAGCGGTTGCCAGGCGGCCCACAAAATGACGCCCATCAGGCCGGCGCCGATCAGGTGGTACAGCGCCTGCAGCCGTGCCGCGAACGCGGGCCGCGTGGCCTTCAGGCGCGCCAGCAACACGTCGGCGCGGGTGAAACGTCCGCAGTGCAGCGTGTCGGCCAGTTGCAGGAACACGATACCGACGATGGACAAGGCCACCAGTTCGGTGACGCCGCGTACCGGCGCGTCGAACAGGTTGCGCCCCAGCACGTCGGTGTTGATCAGCACCATCAGCGCGATGATCCACAAGGTGCCCAGCGCATTGAGCAGCTTGCCCAGGCGCTGGAACTGCCACGGCAGCGGCGTGCCGTAGCTGTCGGCGGCCACGGCCGTGTCGGTGCTCAATTCGCGGTCCAGTCCCGCGGCAGCTGGGCGCCGCTGCGCTTGAGTGCCTCGGAATACATCTTGAGCACTTCCTTGCCGGGGCCGCCCTTGGCCGTGACATCGGCACTCCAGGTCTGCGCCACCGGTCCGAGCGCGTCGGCCCAGCGCTTGCGTTCAGCCGGGCTCAACTCGCTGATCTTGGCGCCGGCCGCGGTCATGTTCGCCAGCACCGTCTGGACAGCAGCGGTCTGCATCGCGGCCAGCTTGTCCGCCCACACGTCCGACGCCTCCTGCATCGCCTTCTGTACTTCGGGCGGCAGTTTCTCGAAGCGCGACTTGTTGACCGCCACGCCACCGGCGAACTGCGATCCGAAGTTGACCTTGGTGACGTACGGCGCGACTTCATGGACCTTGGCGGCCCAGGCGCCGGTGGCGAACACCACGGTGCCGTCCGACACGCCGGACTTGATGTCTTCGTAATAACTGTTCAGGTTGCCGGCCACGGCGACCGCGCCGGTACCCTTGACCCAGTTCGCGGCCGGGCCCGGCGCGCTGAGTTTCTTGCCTTGCAGGTCCTCGATCTTCGTGATCGGGAACTTGGTCCAGATATGGTAGGAGTCCAGCGCCATGCCGTTCAGGTAGGTCAGGCCGTTCTTGTTCCAGGCGTCCGCCATGGCCGGGATCTTGGACTGCATGTCGGAGATGGTCTTGGCGATGACACCGACGTTGTCGCTGCCGAACGGCGTGTAGTAGGTCACGTTCTGCATCGGGAACTTGGCCGCCTCGAAGATGGTGCTGACGATGCCGATGTCGGCGATGCCATCGGCGATGCCCTTGGATTCGCTGCCCAGCTTGATCAGGGTGCCGCCCCAGGCCTTGGTCCAGTCGATCTTGTATTTGTTGCCGGCGGCGACCAGCCGTTTGTCCACTTCGGGAATGAACACCTCGTCCATGGTCTTGACCCACAGGAACACCGGTGGGTGGCCAGCGGTGGCGGTCAGCTTGATCACCTGCT
>JBFIDI010000473.1:0-4534 GCA_041581405.1 Burkholderiaceae bacterium | reverse complement strand
GTGGACAGCGACCATGCGCTGGAGCTGCGTTGCGGCGAAGCACCGGTGCATGTGTCGGGCAATGCCTTGTTGCTCGAACTGGCCTTGCGCAACCTGATCGACAACGCGATCGGCCATACCCCGGCCGGCACCCAGGTCGTGGTGGATGTCTGCCGCACCGGCGCCGGCGCAGCGCGGCTGGCGGTGTGCGACAGCGGCACGGGTGCCGCCGCCGTCCAGGCGCCGGTCGACGCCGAACGCGATCACCTGGGCCTGGGCCTGCGCCTGGTGGAGCGTATCGCCGCCCTGCATGGTGCGCGGCTGGTGCGCGATGCCGGCCCGGCGCCGACCCCCCACTGTTTTGCGATCGAATGGAAGTCCGATGTCGTTTCCGAACATGCACGCGCCTGACGGGCGTGCCGTGCAGCGTGCCTGGCGGCCGCGCACCCTGATCCTGCTGGTCAGCGTCTGGCTGGCGCTGGCCGGCAACCTGCCGCTGTGGCGCACGATCTGGCCCCTGCCCGAACTCGCGGGATGGCGCGGAACCGTGTTCGCCGCCGGCATGGTGGTCTGGATCGCCGCCGCGCTGACGATGCTGCTCAGCCTGCTGGCCTGGAAAGGGGTTCTCAAGCCGGTGGTGGCGCTGCTGCTGCTCACGGCGGCGGCCAGCAGCTACTTCATGCAGCAATACGGCGTCGTGATCGACGCCACGATGATGGCCAACGTGGCCAACACCGACGTGCGCGAGGCGCGCGACCTGTTGTCCTGGACCTTGCTGCTGAACATCGTGCTGGTCGCGGCGCTGCCGGGCTGGTGGCTGCTGCGCCGGCCGCTGGCGATGCGCCGTTTCGGCGCGCAGGCCGCGCGCAACCTGGTTGGCGCGGTCGTGGCGCTGCTGGTGGTGCTGGGCGTGACGCTGCTGGCGTTCCAGGACCTGGCATCGCTGATGCGCAACCACAAGCAGGTGCGTTATCTCGTCAACCCGCTCAACACCGTGTATGCCAGCGCCAAGCTGGCGTTCGACCACGGCTCCAAGGCCAGCCGCCCGCTGCAGGCCATCGGGCTCGACGCGCGCCTGGGGCCGACCCACGCGGCCGGGCAACGGCCGCCGCTGGTCGTATTGGTGGTGGGCGAGACAGCGCGTGCCGCGAATTTCTCGCTCGGCGGCTACGCGCGCAAGACCAATCCGGAACTGGAGCAACTCGCCGCCCAGGGGCCGGCGCTGGCCTATTACCAGACGGTGCGCTCGTGCGGGACCAACACCCAGACCTCGTTGCCGTGCATGTTCTCGCATCTGGGCAAGGAGGCATTCGAGTCCACGCGGCAGCCCTACGAGAACCTGCTCGACGTATTGCAGCGCGCCGGGCTGGCGGTGTTGTGGATCGACAACCAGTCCGGTTGCAAGGGTTTGTGCGATCGGGTCGGCAAGGTCGAAACCTTCGGCCTGAAGACGCCGGGCCTGTGCACCCAGGACGCATGTTTCGACGAGATCCTGCTGGCCGACCTGGACGCACGGATCGCCGCCCTCGATCCGGCGCGCCGCGCCCGCGGCGTGGTGCTGGTGCTGCACCAGATGGGCAGCCATGGGCCGGCCTACTACAAGCGCGTGCCGCCGGCGTTCAAGTCCTTCATGCCCGAATGCGCCAGCAACGTGCTGCAGGAGTGCCCGCGCGCGGACGTCGTCAACGCCTACGACAACACCCTGGTCTATACCGACCATGTGCTGGCCGGCCTGGCGCGCTGGCTGCAGGGCCAGGCCACGCAAGGCGGGCGGGACACGGCCATGGTGTATGTGTCCGATCACGGCGAATCGCTGGGCGAGAACAACCTGTACCTGCACGGGTTGCCGTATGCGCTGGCGCCCGACACCCAGACCCATGTGCCGATGCTCAGCTGGGTCTCGGAGCCGATGGCGCGGCGCCTGGGCCTGCGCCGGGAATGCCTGCGCGAGAACGCGACGGCACCGCTGTCGCACGACAACCTGTTCCATGCCATGCTCGGACTGCTCGACGTGCAGACCGCCCTGTATCGCAGGGATCTGGACTGGTTTGCGCGCTGTCGCTGAGCCGAAGCCGGCCGTCGTCGAACGGAACCTACAATTTGCCCATCACGACTGTTGGGAAGAGCGATCCATGGAATTCATCCGTTTCTCCGATCTGTGTGCCAAGGGCGAAGTCGCCGGCAAGCGGGTCTTCATCCGCGCCGACCTCAACGTGCCGATGGACGACAGCGGCAAGATCACCGAGGACACGCGTATCCGCGCCTCGGTGGCCTGCATCACGATGGCGCTCGAGGCCGGCGCGGCGGTGATGGTCACCTCGCACCTGGGCCGCCCCAGCGAAGGCTGCTTCTCGCCGTCCGATTCGCTGGCGCCGGTCGCGCAGCGGCTCGGCGAACTGCTCAAGCGCGAGGTCCCGCTGGTGTCCGACTGGGTCGACGGCTTCAAGCTCGACGGGCGCGCGCTCGAGCCGGGGCAACTGGTGATGCTCGAGAACTGCCGCATCAACGTCGGCGAGAAGAAGAACAACGAGTCGCTGGTGCGCAAGATGGCCGACCTGTGCGACATCTTCGTGCACGATGCCTTCGGCACCGCGCACCGCGCCGAGGCCAGTACCTACGGCATCGCGCAGTTCGCGCCGGTGGCCTGTGCCGGCCCGCTGCTGGCGGCCGAGATCGACGCCATCGGCAAGGCGCTGAAGAATCCGAAACGCCCGCTGGTGGCCATCGTCGCCGGCTCCAAGGTGTCGACCAAGCTGACCATCCTCAAGGCCCTGGCCGACAACGTCGACCAGCTCATCGTCGGTGGCGGCATCGCCAACACCTTCATGCTCGCGGCCGGTCTGCAGATCGGCAAGAGCCTGGCCGAACCGGACCTGCTGGACGAGGCCAAGGCCGTCATCCTGTCGATGACTGCGCGCGGAGCGGCCGTGCCGATCCCGACCGACGTGGTCACGGCCAAGGAGTTCAAATCCGATGCCAAGGCCACGGTCAAGGCCGCGGCCGACGTGCAGGGCGACGACATGATCCTGGACATCGGCCCGCAGACCGCCAAGCAACTGGCCGAGCAGCTGGAGTCCGCCGGCACCATCGTGTGGAACGGCCCGGTCGGGGTGTTCGAGTTCGCCGCGTTCGAGGCCGGCACCAAGCGTATCGCCAAGGCGATCGCCGAGAGCGACGCCTATTCGCTGGCCGGTGGCGGCGATACGCTGGCGGCGATCGCCAAATACGGCATCGAGAAGAAGATCGACTACATCTCCACCGGCGGTGGCGCCTTCCTCGAGGTGCTCGAAGGCAAGACCCTGCCGGCGTTCGAGATCCTGGCGCGTCGGGCCAAGGCCTGAACGCGCCCGGCGTGCGCGCCCCGGTGCGGCGCACGACCGGTAACCGGGTGGTAACCGTTTCGATGGGAGACTCGCGCGAAACATACGGAGACCGCACCATGGCCATTCGCCGCGCCACCAAGATCGTCGCCACCCTCGGGCCGGCATCCAGTGACCCCGACATGCTCGAGCAGATGATCCGCGCCGGCGTCAACGTGGTGCGGCTCAACTTCAGCCACGGCACGGCGCAGGACCATGTCAACCGGGCGCAGCTGGTGCGCGAGGCCGCAACCCGCGCCGGACGCGAGGTGGCCATCATGGCCGACCTGCAGGGCCCCAAGATCCGGGTCGGCAAGTTCGCCGACGGCAAGGTCCTGCTCAAGGCCGGCGCCACCTTCTTGCTGGACGCCTCGCGCACCGAACCCGGTGACGTGGATGCGGTCGGGCTGGACTACAAGTCGCTGCCGCGCGAGGTCCGGGCCGGCGACACCTTGCTGCTCAACGACGGCCTGATCGTGCTCACGGTCGACGCGATCCGGGGCGATGCGGTGCACACCACGGTCAAGATCGGTGGCGAGTTGTCCAACAACAAGGGCATCAACAAGCTCGGCGGCGGCCTGACCGCCCCCGCGCTCACGGCCAAGGACATGGACGACATCCGCACCGCGATGGGCCTGAAGGCCGACTACGTGGCGGTGAGTTTTCCCAAGAACGCCACCGACATGGAAATGGCGCGCCAGTTGTGCAGCGTGGCCGCGGCCGACATGAATCACCGGCCGGGGCTGATCGCCAAGATCGAGCGCGCCGAGGCGATTCCGAAGCTGCTGGAAATCCTGTTGGCCAGCGACGGCATCATGGTCGCGCGCGGCGACCTGGCGGTCGAAGTCGGCAACGCGGCGGTGCCGGCGCTGCAGAAACGCATGATCAAGCTGGCGCGCGAACACGACAAGGTGGTCATCACCGCGACCCAGATGATGGAGTCGATGATCACCAACCCGGTACCCACCCGCGCCGAGGTCAGCGACGTGGCCAATGCCGTGCTCGACGGAACGGACGCGGTGTTGTTGTCGGCCGAGACGGCCGCCGGCAAGTATCCGCTGGAGACGGTGGTCGAGATGGCCAAGATCTGCCATGCCGCCGAGTCGCACGAGATCGTCAATTTCGAGGCCGACTTCATGGGCAAGACCTTCGGCCGCATCGACCAGTCGATCGCGATGGGCGCCCTGTTCACGGCC
>JBFIDI010000472.1:0-4536 GCA_041581405.1 Burkholderiaceae bacterium | reverse complement strand
TCATTCTCATCGCGCTTGTCTGAACGGAGCGCCCGCAGGGCGCGCAGTGAGTTGCGCGATGCAGGCGCAAGAGCGAGCACCGCAGGGCAGTCGGCGCGTTCAGCGCCCGACCGCCGCACCGAAGCGCTGCGCATGGGCCCCACGGGCCTTCGCAGCCCGTGTGCCACTGCGCTGTCCGCGTACAAAGCCAGTGTCGGTCCGCCAAGAATCGAACCCATCGAGCCGGGATTGCCATCGCGCAAGCTTGACGCAGCCTTCATTTCACGCAGCCGCTGTCGGGTGGTGTTTGACCATATGCCCCAGATCGTCCATCACTTCCTGCAAAGATGCAATGGCGCGGCCGACCTGGGTCGGAGGTTTCAGCGGGGCGCACAGGTGGGCCTTGGGGTCGTCCAGCGCGGCATGGTTGATGTGGATGCCGTGGTGCGAGAGCTTGGCCGACAGGCCGGTCTTGCGTGAACGCAGCATCTGGCGCGTCTGCTGGAACGCATGTTCGGCCAGGTGGCGGCGCTGGCGGTAGCTGAAGGTGTTGGCCAGGTACAGCTCCGGGTCGCGGTGATCGGGCTCGATCAGCACGATGTCGGTGTCGGGATACGCCCGTTCGTAGTGCTTCATGCCCAGCGCCATGCGCGAGTGGATCATCGAGCGGAAGGTCTGGCTCAGCACCGAGGGCAGGCCGCCTTCGACGATGCGCGGAATGCGGCGCCGCTCCGGTGCCAGCCCGAGTTGCATCACGCGCGGCGTCTGCGGCGTGCTGGCGTCGAACGGCACCAGCGGATTGAGGCACAGCATCAGGTCCACGCCCTGGTCCATCGCCACCGTGGCGTGCAAGGTCTTCTTGAGGGCGCCGTCGACGTAATACTGGTCGTCGATCTCCACCGGCGGATACAGCCCGGGCAGCGCCGAACTGGCCTGTACCGCCTGCGAGATCGGCACGTGATCCCAGCCGGGGCTGCCGAAGGGCGCGGCCTCGCCGGTATCGAGGTTGGTGGCGACCAGGGTCAGGCGGCTCTTGAGCTTGCGGAAGTCGTTGGTGAAGCCCTCGCGCTCGAACAGGCGTGCCAGCTCGGTGTGGATGTTGCGGTTGGAGAACACCCCGGTCGGCAGGCCCGCGCCCAGGTGCTCGAGGGTGTGCATCAGCGACTTGCGACCGGCCGTCAGGCGCCACAAGGCGCCGAGCACGAGGCCGGGCCACATGATGCCGCGGCGGATGAATTCGTCGGTGGCCGGCTGCATCAGCCAGGCCGGGTCGAACACGGCATGGCCGTTCGGGTCGCCTTCGATGAAGGAGGCGCACAGGTCGCGCGCCGAAATGCCGTTGGCCAGGCCTGCGGCGATGAACCCGCCGGCGGACACGCCGACGTAGTGGTCGAGCCGGTTCAGGTCCAGGCCGGTCAACGACTGCTCGAGTGCGCACAACGCGCCGATTTCGTAGATCGCCCCCAGCGGACCACCGCCGGCCAGCGCCAGTGCGATCCGGGGTTTCTTCGCGCTGCGGCTTGCCGCGCCCCGGGGGGTGGAGGTTCTGCGCGCGGGCGTGGCGGCTGTCCGGGCCGCCTTGCGTGTGTGCGCGGCCACCAGGTCAGCCGGCAGCCGACGTGCCAGCCGGCTTGCGCTTGGCCGCCGCGCGGCGTTTCGTCGGGGTCTTCACGGCCTTGGTCGCCGCCTTGGCCGGTGCCTTGCGGGCTGCCGGGGACTTGGCCGTTGCGGCCGGCTTGCTGCGCCGCGTGGCCTTCTTCCCGGCCGCTGCCGGTTGTTCGCCCGAGAGCTTCTGCACGCTGAGCTTGAGCTCGTCGATCCGTGCGATCAGGGCGTTGACGTCCTTGGCCGACGGAACGCCGAGCTTGTTCAGCGCCTTGGCGACGCGCTCCTCGAAGATGTTCTCCAGCTTGTCCCAGTGGCCGGTGGCCCGGGACGAGATGTCGCTGGCCATGTGGGTCATGCGGTCGGTGGCATCGGTGATGCGGTCTTCGGCCGCGGCCTGGGTCTTGCGCTGCAACGCCGTGCCTTCCTTGACCAGGGCCTCGAAGGCACGTGTGCCTTCGGCCTGCGCCTTGGCAAACGCACCGAGTCCGGCCTGCCAGATCTGCTGGGCGGAATCCTTGACCGAGCCGGTCAGGGGAACATGGGCCTCTTGCGCGGACGGACCGGATTTGTGCAGTTTCTTGACCATGAGAGTCTCCTCGCGATGCGACATCCGCGGGGGGCACGGACGGTGGGTGATGATCCGTCGACTGTACGAAGGCGGGCGGGCAGGGTGTAGGTGCTTGCCACTAAATTGTCGCGTACCGCCGGCCCGCGGACAGGGTGGGTTAATGCTGAATGCCAAGCGGGGGTTTTTCGGCAAGAATGCCGTGAGTGAAGAGTCCACCGGCAACCAATGAGGAACTGACATGCATTATTTCGTGACGGGCGCGACCGGATTCATCGGCAAGCGCCTGGTTGGCAAGCTGCTTGCGCGCAAGGGATCCGTGGTGCATTTCCTGATCCGCAAGGAGAGCGAGTCCAAGGTCAAGGCACTGCGCGAGTATTGGGGTGTCAGCGCCGCGCGTGCGGTTCCGGTGTTCGGCGACCTGACGCAGAAGAAGCTCGGTGTCTCGGCCGACGCGATCAAGTCGCTCAAGGGCACGGTGGACCATTTCTACCATCTCGCAGCCGTCTACGACCTGTCGGCCGACGAGCAGCAGCAGGTGGCCGTCAACATCGACGGCACGCGCAACACGGTCGAACTGGCCAAGGCCATTGATGCCGGGCATTTCCACCATGTCAGCTCGATCGCGGCCGCGGGCCTGTACGAGGGTGTGTTCCGCGAGGACATGTTCGAGGAGGCCGAGAACATCGAGCATCCGTATTTCATGACCAAGCACGAGAGCGAGAAGATCGTGCGCCAGGAGTGCAAGGTGCCGTGGTCGGTGTACCGCCCGGCCATGGTGGTGGGCGACAGCACGACCGGCGAGATGGACAAGGTCGACGGGCCCTACTATTTCTTCAAGTTGATCCAGCGCATGCGCCAGTTGCTGCCGCCGTGGATGCCGTCGATCGGACTCGAGGGCGGGCGCATCAACATTGTGCCGGTCGACTTTGTCGTCGATGCGCTCGATGCCATCAGCCACAAGAGCGGCATCGCGAAGAAGTGTTTCCACCTCGTCGACCCGGTCGGATACCGCGTCGGCGACGTGCTCGACATCTTCAGCAAGGCGGCGCACGCGCCCAAGATGAACCTGTTCGTCAACGCGGCGCTGCTGGGCTTCATCCCGCGCAGCGTGACCAAAGGGCTGATGGCGCTGGCGCCGGTGCGCCGGGTGCGCCATGCGGTCATGAAGGATCTGGGCCTGCCCGAGGACATGCTGACCTTCGTCAACTACCCCACGCGCTTCGACTGCCGCGAGACCCTGGCCGCGCTCAAGGGCACCGACATCGCCTGCCCCAACCTGAAGGACTACGCCTGGCGCATCTGGGACTACTGGGAGCGCCACCTCGACCCGGACCTGCACATCGACCGCTCGTTGCGCGGCACCGTGGGCGGCAAGGTGGTGCTGGTCACCGGCGGCTCATCGGGCATCGGCCTGGCCGCGGCGCACAAGTTCGCCGAGGCCGGCGCCACGACCATCATCTGCGGCCGTGACGTCGACAAGCTCGAGGAAGCCTGCAAGGAGGCCAAGTCCCGGGGTTACAGCTTCATCGCCTACCCGGCCGACATCGCCGACATGGCCGACTGCGACCGCTTCATCCAGCTGCTGCACGACAACCACGGCGGCGTCGACTTCCTGATCAACAACGCCGGGCGCTCGATCCGCCGCGCGATCGAGTCCAGCTACGACCGCTTCCACGACTACGAACGCACGATGCAGCTCAACTACTTCGGCTGCCTGCGCGTGACGATGGGCCTCCTGCCGGCCATGGTCGCGAAGAAGAAGGGCCACGTGGTCAACATCAGCTCGATCGGCGTGCTGACGAACGCGCCGCGTTTCTCGGCCTACGTGGCCTCCAAGGCGGCGCTCGATGCCTGGACGCGTTGCGCCTCCAGCGAGTTCGCCGACCAGGGCATCTCGTTCACGACCATCAACATGCCGCTGGTGCGCACCCCGATGATCGCGCCCACGGGCCTGTACAACAACGTGCCGACGCTCTCGCCCGAGGAGGCCGCCGACATGATCGCCCAGGCCTGCATCTTCAAGCCGGTGCGTATCGCGACCCGGCTGGGCATCACCGGCCAGCTGCTGCACGCGCTGGTGCCGCGTGTGGCGCAGATCGCGATGAACACCAGCTTTCGCATGTTCCCGGACTCCAGCGCGGCCAAGGGCGCCAAGCCGGGCGAGAAGCCGGCCAAGCAGCAGCTGTCCGCGGAGGCGATCGCGATGCAGCAGATGATGCGGGGGATCCACTTCTGATCGTGTTCCCTGCCTGGGCCCGTCCCGGTCGAGGCGAGACCTCCGCCAGGCGCCACGCGTCCTGACAGCCTGGCCGCCCGGTCGACGCCGGGTGTAACGGCCACGGATACACTTCGCCCGCCCGAGCGGGCAGCATTGCGCGACC
>JBFIDI010000471.1:0-4569 GCA_041581405.1 Burkholderiaceae bacterium | reverse complement strand
GTTCAGCCGCAACGGCGGCAGCCGCCCGCTGGTGGTCAGTTATGCCAGCAGCCCGGCGGCCGAGGTCTTCTACAGCAAGGAGAAGATCACCGAGCCGCCGACCGGCAGCCTGTTCCTCAAGGGCGGCGTGTTGCGCCAGGTGGAAGGGGTTGCGCTGGTGCGCGGCGGCCAGCAGCGCGAGGCGGCGGGCCGCTTCATCGAATTCATGCGCTCGCGGCCGGTGCAGGAGGCCTTGCAGACCACGATGTGGATGTTTGCCGCCGAGCCCGGCGTGGCCCGTCCGGACGTGATGCGGCATGCCGGCGAGCCGGCCGCGTTCGAGGACCCGGCCAGTGACGTGGTTGCGCGCAACGGCGCCGACTGGGTCAGCCGCTGGACACGGGTCGTGCTCAAGTAGATTGCCCGGTCATGGGCCAGCGCCGGACATCCTGGGGCCCGCCCGCCGTGTGGCTGGGGGTCGTGCCGGCGGCATTCCTGGGCCTGGTGATGCTGGCGCCGTTGTGGCGCCTGGCGATGGAGGCCGCGGCCGGTGCCCACTGGCAGATGGTGGCCGAACTCTGGACCGACGACTACCTGCGCTGGCGCATCGTGTGGTCCTTCGTGCAGGCGTTCGCCACCTGCGTGGCCGCCCTGGCGCTGGGTCTGCCGGTGGCGTGGGTGCTGGCCCGGTTCCGGTTCCGCGGCCGCGCCCTGGTGCTGCGCCTGCTGATGTTGCCCTTCGTCGTGCCCACGCTGGTGGCGGCCATGGGGGTGCTGGCCTTGTGGGGTCCGCGCGGCTGGGTCAGCGGCTGGATGGGCGTGGACCTGCAGGACACGCCGTGGCTGCTGCTGTACGGCAACCTGTTCTTCAACCTGTGCCTGGTCGTGCGCGCCGGCGTCGATGCGCTGGGCCAGGTCAGCGCGGCCCGGGTGGCCGCCGCGCGCACGCTGGGCGCCACGCCCTGGCGCGTGTTCTGGCGCGTCGAGTGGCCGGCCATCGTGCCCTGGCTGGCGTCGGCGCTGTGCCTGGTGTTCCTGTACTGTTTTTCCGGCTTCGGCCTGGCGCTGGTGCTGGGCGGGCAGCGGTATGCGACCGCCGAGGTCGAGATCTACACGCTGGTCGCGCATGAACTCAAGCTGGCGCAGGCCGGGGTGCTGGCGTTGTGCATGGCCTTGCTGACCGGCCTGGTGGCGCTGGCGTACGCCTGGATCGAAAAAGGCCTGTCCACGCCCGGACGCGCCGACGTGATCGCGTTGCGCAGGCCCGCAGGCCCGGCCGCGTGGGCCGCGGTGGCAGCGGCGCTGCTCATCCTCGGCGTGTTCTGCGCCGCACCCCTGCTGGCCATCGTGGCGGGCGCGGCCGCGGCGGGACTCGACGCCTGGGCCAGCGTGTTCGATGCGGAGAGCCTGCGCGCGATCGGCAACACCTTGCGTTTCACCACCGTCGCGCTGCTGCTGGCCACACTGCTCGGTGTCGCGCACGCGCTGGCGGCGCGCCGTTCGGTATGGATGCGCGCCAGCGCCTTCCTGCCCTTCGTCGTCTCGCCGGTGACGGTCGCGTTCGGCCTGCTGCTGCTGTATCCGCGCTGGAGCGCCAGCATGCTGATGCTGGTGGCGGCTTATGCCTTGCTGGCCTATCCCTTCGTCGCCAAGTCGCTGGGTGCGGCGCTGGACCAGCTCCCGGCCCATGTGACGCAGGCCGCCCGCACGCTGGGGGCGACCCCGTGGCGGCTGTTCTGGCGCGTGACGCTGCCGCTGGTGGCGCCGTCGCTGCGCCGCGGCATGGCATTTGCGGCCGCCACGGCGCTGGGCGAGTTCGCCGTGACGCTGTTCCTGTCGCGTCCGGAGTGGGCCACGCTGACGACGCTGATCTACGAACGGCTCGGCCGCCCCGGCGCGGCGAACCAGGACGCGGCGCTGGTGCTGGCCACGCTGCTGATGCTGCTGGCGCTGGCCGCGTTCATGCTGATCGAGCAGCCGGTGGCGACGCGCGAGGCGCCGCGGCCCCGGCCGGCGGGAGCGGGCCATGCTTGAGCTGCGCGGCATCCGCAAGCTGTTCGACGACCATGCGGGCGGGCATTGGGTACTGGCCGACGGACTGGACCTGCAGGTGGAGCGGGGCCAGACGGTGGCGGTGCTCGGGCCGTCGGGCAGCGGCAAGAGCACCTTGCTCAAGATCATTGCCGGACTGGAGGCGCAGGACGACGGGCGCGTGTTGTTCGACGGCGTCGACCTGGCCCGCGTGCCGCCCGAGCGCCGCGGCTTTGCGCTGATGTTCCAGGACTTCGCGTTGTTCCCGCACCTGAACGTGCTCGACAACGTGGCCTTCGGCCTGCGCGAGCAGGGCCAGTCGCGCAGCGCGGCACGCGAGCGCGCGCTGGCGATGCTGGCGGTGTTCGGATTGCAGGGCCATGCGCGCCACCGGGTCTGGAAACTCTCGGGCGGCGAACAGCAACGCGTGGCGCTGGCGCGCGCCTTGATCACGGCGCCGCGGCTGCTGCTGCTCGACGAGCCGTTTTCGGCGCTGGACGCCACGCTGCGCACCAGCCTGCGCGCCGAGTTCGCGACCCGCATCGCGGCCGCCGGCATCGCCACCGTGCTGGTGACGCACGACGAGGCCGAGGCGCGGGCGATGGCGCAACACGGTTTTCGACTGGACGCGGGACGCCTGTTGCCGCTGTGGTGATGCATCGGCGCGCAGGCCCGGTGCACCGGCAGCGGGCGTGTGATGGCCGCGGCCCTGCTTGCCGCCCATGCCCGCCGCGAGTTTTTTTCCCGCCTGACCGGCCGACGCGACCGCATGCGGTTCTGGGTGGCGCGGTTGTCCGGCACCACCGGCGCCCGATGCGGATGGTGTTCGGCCTGTCGACGCATGTCCGGTTGTCGATGCGGGCACTGGCGGTCTCCGGCGGCGCCGACACGGTCCGTGGCGTGGTACACCAGACGCCGGTGCGGCTGGACACGCCGGGACCGGCTCGACAATGGGTGCCACACCCCGAGGAATCACGCATGAACGACACGACAAGCTCCGACCCCGACGACGCCGCGCCGCTGGCCCTGCCCGGCGGCGACCCGCAGCCCGGCCTGTACCGCCACTACAAGGGTGGCAGTTACCGCGTGCTCGGCCTGGTGCGCCACAGCGAGACGCTCGAGGTCATGGTGTTGTACCAGGCCTTGTACGGCACGCAAGGCCTGTGGGTGCGCCCGCGCGCGATGTTCCTGGAGACCGTGTCCCATGGCGGTGCCACGGTGCCGCGGTTCGAGCGGCTTGCCGGCGGGCCGCACGCGCAGGGCTGAATCGGGCCGCGGGCCCGGTCGGTGACAATCGGAGGCTGCGCGTACCGCGCCCTTGCACCATCACAGGAGAACCCCCACCCATGCAGATAGCGATCATCGGCAATTCCGGATCCGGCAAATCGACACTGGCCCGCGATCTGGCACGTACACATGACCTGGTCGGCCTGGACCTGGACACCGTGGCGTGGGAGCCGAACCAGATCGCGGTGCCGCGGGACAAGCAGCAGGCGCTGGCGCAGGTGCGCGACTTCTGTTCGCGCAACCCGCAGTGGGTGGTCGAAGGTTGTTATGCCGACCTGATCCGTGCGGCCTTGCCCCATGCCAGCCTGCTGCTGTTCCTCGACCCGGGCGTGCGGACCTGCATCGCGCATTGCCACAGCCGGCCCTGGGAGCCGCACAAGTTCAAATCGCTCGAGGAGCAGAACCGGCATTTCGAGCCGCTGCTCGAATGGGTGCGCGGTTATTACCAGCGTGACGGCGATGCGTCGCTGCGCGAGCACCAGGCCTTGTTCGACGGATTCGACGGGGACAAGTACCGGTTGACCGGACGGCCCACGGCACAGTCGGTCGGCGAGTTGTGCCCGCTGCCGGGGTGACCATGTCCGTCGAAGAGGTGCGCGTGCGCCCGCTCGACGGTGTCCGCGGCGGCACGGTGGCGCATCGCGCCCCGGCCGGTGGTCCGGACGGGGCGGCGACCGGATCACTGCTGGCCGAGGTGCGTGCATGCCGCCTGTGCGCCGACCATCTGCCGTTGGGTCCGCGGCCGGTGCTGCAACTCGATCCGCGCGCGCGTATCCTGGTGGCCGGGCAGGCGCCGGGACGCAAGGCGCATCTGTCCGGCATACCGTTCTCCGATGCCAGCGGTGATCGCCTGCGCGACTGGATGGGCCTGACGCCGGAGCAGTTCCACGACCCGGCCCTGGTCGCGATCCTGCCGATGGGGCTGTGTTTTCCCGGTACCGGCAGCGCGGGCGACCTGTCGCCGCGTCCCGAATGCGCTGCGCACTGGCGCGACCGGCTGCTGGCACAATTGCCGGCGCTGCGACTCACGCTGGTGATCGGGCGCCATGCGATGGACTGGCACCTGCCGCGGCACCGGGGTTCGGTCACCGCCGTGGTGCAGGACTGGCGCGCCCATGGGCCGCATCACCTGCCCCTGCCGCATCCCAGTCCGCGCAACAACCGCTGGCTGCAACGCAACCCCTGGTTCGCACGGGAGTTGCTGCCGGCGTTGCGCGAGCGGGTGCAACAGGCGCGCGACGGGGCGTCCTGACGCCGCGCCCGGACGTATCC
>JBFIDI010000470.1:0-4582 GCA_041581405.1 Burkholderiaceae bacterium | reverse complement strand
GCCTGCACGTTCGCGCGCCAGCGCGATCTCGCGCGTCAGCGCCTCCAGGTTGGCCGCGTCGATGGCGTCGCGTGCCGCCGCGCCCGGGGGCAGGCCGTGCGTGCGCGCCATCAGGTCGGGATGGTGGCGGCGCAGGTCGACCGACGAGATGGTGCCGATGCCGCCCAGCGACGCCACGGTGCCGGCCAGCTTGTGGGCCGACACGCCGACGCCCATGCCGCCCTGCACGATCGGCAGCAGGGTACGGTCGCGCAGCCGCAAGGGATGCAGCCCGCTCGCGTGCAGCCATTGCGCGCAGTCGGGGTCGATGGTGGTGGTGCAGGCGCGCGGGTCGTCGGCGCGCGGCGCGGGGGAGACGGTGTCGGGCATGGTGGCGATACGGGCGAGTCATCGCCGGTCGAACAATGCGCGCAGCGTATCGGCTGTTGCTGCGCCCGGGGTTGAGGCAGGTCAAACATCGACACACGGCGATGCCCGCGCCCGGGCGCGCTTCTGCGCGGCCGGTGTCGTCGCTTCGCCACGGCGTGTCGGGACGGAAGTCCGGTGCTCGGGGCTGCGATGGCCAGGCTCGAGCGGCCGGGGGCGGTACGCGCGACCCGCCCGGCACCGGTTGCCCCCGATATCAACCAAAAGGTGGATGGCGCAACCGATCGTGCGCCGCACAAACCGGTCCCGGCCGGCGGTCTGCGCGGACAATGCCGGCGTGCGGGTGCCGCGGCCGATGGTCGTCGCGGACCCGATCGCAGGTCGTCGCTGGCACTCGAGTGGGCGGCGGCCGATTCCGGCAGGTTTCGATGTTTGTCCCGAGTCGAGCCGACCCCCAGGTTTGCTGACCATTGCGTGAGGCCCCATGAAAACCATCCCGATCCGCGTCGCACCCCCCTTGCTGCTGTTGCTGCTGCTCGCCGCGTGTGGCGGGGGCGGAAGCGATGGCGATTCCGCCGACCCGAACCTGGCGCAGAACCAGAACCCGGGATCGTCGGGCAGCTGTTCCGTCGCCCCGACGGTGCAGGAAGCCGTCGACCGCATCAATGCCGCGCGGGCGGTGGCGCGCCAATGCGGCACGGCGTTTTACCCCGCGACCACACCGCTGGTGTGGGACGCGCAACTGCAGGTGGCCGCACAGGCCCATGCGTCGGACATGGGCAACCGCAATTTCTTCGCGCACACCAATCCGGACGGCGTCACGGCGAGCCAACGCACCACGGCCGCCGGTTACGGGCCCGCCACCGGCGAGAACATCGCCGCGGGCTACGCCTCGATGGAGGCGGCCATGCAAGGCTGGCTGGCCAGTCCCGGGCACTGCGAGAACATCATGCGACCCACCTACCAGCACTACGCCATCGCATGCGCCCAGGTCGCGGGCAGCGACTACGGAACCTACTGGACCCAGTCGTTCGGCGTGTTCCGTTAGCGGCTCGGCACCGATGCGGCGGGGCCGGCGGTCCGGCACGGCGGCCGGTCGCGCCGGGGCCGGGTGTCAGCGTTCGGCGATGTAGTGCTGCATCGTCACCGACTCGCCGTCGATCAGGAAGCTGCGCACGTCCGACTCCATTTCGTGATCGGCCTGCGTGGCGCGCGCGCGCTGGTGCAGGTAGTCGGCCCAGGAGGTCACGATGAAACGCTCCAGGTAACGGTTCGGATCGGCGAGGTCGCGGTACACGCGCCAGAACGTGGCGCCGTCGCGTCGCCGCGTCGCGCGCAGCTGGCTGATCGCGCTGAGGAAGTCCTCGGCGTTCAGCGGGTCGATGCGATACGCCATCTCCACCGCGATCGGGCCGTCGCCGGGATCGGGTTCCTTGCCCAGGAACAGGTCCTGCAACGATGGCGTGGCCGGAGTCACGTCGCGCGCCTCGCCCATGCGCAGCGGAAACCGTCGCGCCAGCAGCGGCCCGCAGGCCATGCACACGGCGGCGGTCACCAGCGCCGTGGACAGGCCGGCGAGGTCCGACAACGCGCCCCAGAACGCCGAGCCGAACGCGAACGCACCGAGTGCGGCCAGCGTGTGCATGGCCACGGCGCGGGCCCGCACCCAGGGTGGCACGCTGGTCTGCGTGGCGGTGTTGAAGGTCGACATGACCGACATCCAGGCACCACCCCCGACGACCAGCGCGAGGTAGACCGGAAAGTGCCAGCGCGAGAACGCGGCGATCAGCATGACCAGCGCATACGACACGCAGCCGGCCGTGACCAGGGCCTCGAGGCCGAACCGCGCCCGCACCTTGCCGATCAGCGTGCCGGCGATGACGGCCCCCGCGCCCAGGCAACCCATCATCAGGCCGAAACCGCTGGCATCGAGCCCCAGCTGGCGTTGTCCGATCACCGGCAACAAGGCCCACAGTGCCGAACCCGCGCCGCTGTAGGCGGCCGCGCGCAGCAGCTGGGCCAGCACGGTATGCGAGTGCCAGGCGAAACGCAGCGCGCTGAGCATGCCGCCCCACAGGCGTTCGGCCGGCAGCCGCGAGGGCGGATGCGGCGGCGGCGGCCAGCGGCGGATCGACTGCATCATGATCAGCGTGCTGACGACGGCCAGCGCGAAGTTCCAGGCGCCGCCGAGGTAGGCGAACACCAGGCCGGCCAGGGCCGGGCCGAGCGCCCGCGCGCCGTTGTAGGACACGCTGGTGGCGATGATGGCCTGCGGCAACTCGTCGCGCGGCACCGACTGGGCCACGGTCGAGTTCCATGCCGGCGACATCAGCGCCGTGCAGCTGCCGGCCACGAAGGTCAGGAACAACACGCCGCCCGGTCCGGTCATCTGCGTCAGCGACAGGAAGGCGAGCAGAGCCCCGGCTGCGGCCTGCACCGCCAGCGCGCGCACGATCAGGCGCCGGCGGTCCGTGATGTCGGCCATCACCCCGGCCGGCAACGAGAACAGGAACATCGGCAGGAACACGGCGGTCTGCACCAGGGCCGCGAGGAAGGACGAACCGCTGAGCTCGACCATCATCCAGGACGCCGCCATGGTCTGCATCGCGTTGCCGACGAAGTAGACGCTGCCGCCGGCCCACAGGCCGCGGAACTGGAGGTGCCGCATCGTGCCGTGGGTCAGGAAGGTCGCTTGCATGGGGTGCATTGTCCATGCTGGTGTGACCGGACTCTGAATCGGCTCCCCGGCGTGGCATCCGTGCCGCGCGCCTCACCCCGGCAACGGCAACGCCCCCGTGCTCTTGATCCGGTCCAGGCATACGCTCGAGCGCACGTTGTCCACGCTGGGCAGGGTCATCAAGGTGTCCATCAGGAACTGGGACAGCGCCTTGAGGTCGCGCGCCATGACCTTGAGCACGTAGTCGAAGTCGCCGGTGACCGAGAAACATTCGAGCACTTCGGGCAGGGCACGGATGGCGTCGGTGAACTTGCGCAGGTTGGCCATGTGGCCTTTTTCCATCGATACATGGACGAAGGCGGTCACGCCCAGGCCGAGCTGGGTCGCGTCGAGCCGGGTCTCGTATCCGGTGATGACGCCGATCTCCTCGAGCCGGCGATGGCGGCGGTGGCATTGCGAGGTCGACAGGTTGACGGCCTCGGCCAGTTCCAGGTTGGAGGCGCGGCCGTGCAGTTGCAGGAAGGCCAGCATCCGCAGATCGGTGCGGTCGAGTTCGATCGTTTGCAATTTTCTCCCCTGAAACCGATGTTGAACGGGATTTTATTTGATGTCCATGCGGCTGGAACGGGACTTTCGCAAACCTATTCGGCCGGCCTGCCGCTACCATTTCCTGATGGGTAAAGCCGGTATCCGGGCCGTTGCCAGCGGAGGCAGGCCCAGAGGCGGCGGATCCGATGGATGTGGTGATTTATTGCCCCGATTGCCCCATGCCTGCGGAATCTGTAGCATGGGTCCTACCCCGCGGACGACGGCCGGACAGGTACCGGTTGCCGAGCGCCCGCACAACAACATGACCAGGAGAAACGACGATGGCCGATCTGTTTGACAACCACATGGGACTGATGGGATTCGAGTTCGTCGAGTTCGCGTCCCCGACGCCGAACGTGCTCGAGCCGGTGTTCGAGATGATGGGCTTCACCAAGGTGGCGATCCACCGCTCCAAGAACGTGACGCTCTACCGCCAGGGCGACATCAACTTCATCGTCAACCAGGAGCCGCGCAGCGTGGCCTCGTATTTCGCGGCCGAACACGGGCCGTCGGCCTGCGGCCTGGCGTTCCGCGTGAAGAACTCGCGTGTCGCCTTCGAGCGGGCACTCGAGCTCGGTGCCGAACCGATGGAGATGCGCACCGGCCCGATGGAGCTGAACCTGCCGGCCATCAAGGGCATCGGGGGTGCGCCGCTGTACCTGATCGACCGTTTCGAGGAAGGCCGGTCGATCTACGACATCGATTTCGACTTCATCGACGGTGTGGACCGCCACCCGGTCGGACACGGCCTGAAGGTGGTCGACCACATGACGCACAACGTCTACCGCGGCCGCATGGCGTATTGGTCCAAGTATTACGAGCGCCTGTTCAACTTCAGGGAGATCCGCTATTTCGACATCCAGGGCGCGCATACCGGCCTGACCTCCAAGGCGATGACGGCCCCCGACGGCAAGATCCGCATCCCGCTGAACGAGGAGTCGGCCAAGGGCT
>JBFIDI010000469.1:0-4585 GCA_041581405.1 Burkholderiaceae bacterium | reverse complement strand
GCCGATGAGCGCCGGCGCCGTGACCTTGTCCAAGATGTGCGGCTCGGGCATGAAGGCCGCGATGTTCGCCCACGACATGTTGCTGGCTGGCAGCCATGATGTCATGGTCGCCGGCGGCATGGAGAGCATGACCAATGCGCCCTACCTGTTGCTCAAGGGGCGCGGCGGCATGCGGATCGGCCATGACCGGGTGTACGACCACATGATGCTCGATGGCCTGGAGGACGCATACGAACCCGGCCGGGCGATGGGCACCTTCGGGGAGGACTGTGCGGCCAAGTACCAGTTCAGCCGCGAGGCGCAGGACGCGTTCGCCACCACATCGGTGCAGCGCGCCAAGGCGGCGACCGAGTCCGGCGCATTCGCCAAGGAGATCACGCCGGTGACGGTGAAGGGGCGTGGCGGCGAGACCGTCGTCTCGATCGACGAAGGCCCGGGCCGCGTCAAGCTCGACAAGATTCCGACACTCAAGCCGGCGTTCAAGAAAGACGGCACGATCACGGCCGCATCGAGTTCATCGATCAACGACGGCGCCGCGGCGCTGGTCATGATGCGTGCGTCCACCGCGAAAAAGATCGGCGCCACCCCGCTGGCGCGTATCGTGTCCCATGCGATGCATGCACAGGAGCCGAACTGGTTCACGACCGCGCCGGTGGGCGCGACACAGAAGGCACTGGCCAAGGCCGGCTGGAAGGCGGGCGATGTCGACCTGTGGGAGGTGAACGAGGCGTTTGCCGTCGTGCCGATGGCCTTGATGGCCGAGATGGGTATCGCGCACGACATCGTCAATGTCAACGGCGGCGCCTGTGCACTGGGTCACCCGATCGGTGCCAGCGGTGCGCGTATCCTGGTCACGCTGATCCATGCCTTGCAGGCGCGTGGCAAGACGCGCGGCCTGGCTACCTTGTGCATCGGTGGCGGCGAGGCCACAGCGATGGCGGTGGAACTGGTCTGATGCCAGTTGAACCGCAACGCCGGGAAATCCTTTCATCACGACGGAGAACGCCATGTTGCTGACCCAGGACCAGGAGATGGTGCGCGACGCGGTGCGGGCCTTTGCCCGCGAGCAGTTATGGCCGCATGCCGCGCGCTGGGACAAGGAGCATCATTTCCCGAAGGAGGCCCACCAGGGCCTGGCCGAACTCGGCGCCTACGGCATCTGCGTGCCGGAGGAGCATGGCGGCGCGAACCTGGACTACCTGACCCTCGCGCTGGTGCTCGAGGAAATCGCCGCCGGCGATGGGGGCACCAGCACCGCGATCAGCGTGACCAATTGTCCGGTGAACGCGATTCTGATGGCTTACGGAAACGATGCGCAAAAGCAGCAGTGGCTGGAGCCGCTGGCCCAGGGCCGGATGCTCGGTGCGTTTGCGCTGACCGAGCCCCATGTCGGATCGGACGCGTCAGCCCTGCGCACCACCGCAGTCCGCGACAAGGATGGCTACCTGCTCAACGGCGTCAAGCAGTTCATCACCAGTGGCAAGAATGGCCATGTCGTCATCGTCATTGCGGTCACCGACAAGGGGGCAGGCAAGAAGGGCATGAGTGCCTTCCTGGTGCCGACCGACGCGCCGGGTTACCAGGTCGCGCGGCTGGAGGAAAAGCTGGGTCAACACAGCAGCGACACGGCGCAGATCAACCTGGACAACTGCCGCATTCCGGCCGAGAACCTGATCGGGCGCGAAGGCGAAGGCTACCGGATCGCGCTCGGCGGGCTGGAGGGTGGCCGCATTGGCATCGCCGCCCAGAGCGTCGGCATGGCACGCAGCGCGTTCGAAGTGGCGCTCGACTATGCCAAGCAGCGCGAGAGTTTCGGCCAGACGATCTTCCAGCACCAGTCGGTCGGTTTCCGGCTGGCCGAATGTGCCACCCGGATCGAGGCTGCGCGCCAGCTGATATGGCATGCGGCGAGCCTGCGGGACGCCGGCAAACCCTGCCTGAAGGAGGCTGCCATGGCCAAGCTGTTCGCCAGCGAGATGGCCGAGCAGGTGTGTTCGGCGGCGATCCAGACGCTGGGCGGTTATGGTTATGTCGGCGACTTCCCGCTCGAGCGCATCTACCGCGACGTGCGGGTCTGCCAGATCTACGAAGGCACGAGCGACGTGCAGAAAATCCTGATCCAGCGCGCGCTGGCCTGACGCAAGCGGCAAGCCGGGCGCCCGCGCCCGCAGCACAGTGGAGACAAGACATGCCGATCACCAAAGGTTACCGACAACTCGTCGACGAGGCCATGGCCGAGGTCACGACCTACAGCGTCGAGCAGGTGCGCGCGCGGCTCGACGACCCGCAGTTGCAGATCGTCGACATCCGCGACATCCGTGAACTGGGCGAGGGCACGATCGTCGGCGCCCTGCATGCGCCGCGCGGCATGCTCGAGTTCTGGGTCGACCCCGCCTCGCCCTACCACAAGCCGGTGTTCGCCGACGAAAGCCGCGAGTTCGTGCTGTTCTGCGGCGCCGGCTGGCGCAGTGCCCTGGCCGCCAAGGCCTTGCAGGACATGGGCATGACGAACGTGGCCCATATCGACGGCGGCTGGGCCGACTGGACGCGGGCCGGCGCACCGACCGAATCGCTCGAAGCCAACAAGGCGCGACGCAAGGGCAAGGCGTGAACGCCATCCACCCGCTCAAGGAAACACAGGAAGACCGTGCATGAAATTTGAAGCCGTATTGTTCGACTGCGATGGGGTGCTGGTCGACTCCGAACCCATCACCAACCGGGTGTTGCGCGAGATGCTCGGTGAACTGGGCTGGACGCTGACGCAGGACGAATGCATGCGGCATTTCGTCGGCAAGGCGCTGAAGGAAGAGCTGAGCATCATCGCGGCCAACACCGGGCGCCCCGTCGACAGTGCCTGGTTGTCCGACTTCCAGTCGCGGCGCAATGCGGCGCTGATGGAGCAGCTCGAGCCGATTCCGAACATCCACGACGCCGTGCATCGCATCCATGCCCACCACGACGCCCGGATCGCCTGCGCGTCCGGTGCGGACCGGATCAAGGTCGAGATGCAGTTGCGCAAGGTCGGCTTGATGGACTATTTCGACGGGCGTGTCTTCAGCGGCTACGAGACGCCCCGCTCCAAGCCGTTCCCCGACGTGTACCTGGCCGCGGCCCGTGCGCTGCAGGTCGATCCGCGCCGCTGCGCCGTTGTCGAGGACACGGTCACTGGCGTCACGGCCGGCGTGGCGGCAGGGGCCACCGTCTTTGCCTACCTGCCGCACGGCGACGATGCCGCGCTGCGCGAAGCGGGTGCGGTCGAGATCTTTTCCGACATGGCCGACCTGCCGCAGCTGATGCACTGACAGACGCCACCACCCCGACGACGAACCGGACGACGAAGACCCCCATGCCGATACTCGAATCCAGACTCAATCCGCGCGCGAGCGACTTCCAGCTCAACGCCCAGTCCATGCGCGCACTCGTGTCCGACCTGCAAGCCCAGGTCGCCAAGGCCCAGAACGGTGGCGGCGATGCGGCGCGGGCCAAACATACGGCGCGCGGCAAGCTGCTGCCGCGCGAACGGGTGCAGATGCTGCTCGATCCGGGAACGCCGTTCCTGGAACTGAGCCCGCTGGCGGCGCTGGGCATGTACCCGGACCGCGACGGCAGCGACAGCGCCCCATGCGCGGGACTGATCGCGGGCATCGGCCGTGTCAGCGGCGTCGACTGCATGATCGTGTGCAACGACGCAACGGTCAAAGGCGGCACCTACTACCCGCTGACGGTCAAGAAACACCTGCGGGCGCAGGAGATCGCGCAGCAGAACCATCTGCCCTGCATCTACCTGGTCGACTCCGGCGGCGCCAACCTGCCGAACCAGGACGAGGTGTTTCCGGACCGCGACCATTTCGGCCGCATCTTCTTCAACCAGGCCAATCTCAGTGCACAGGGCATCGCGCAGATCGCGGTGGTCATGGGCAGTTGCACGGCGGGTGGCGCCTACGTGCCGGCCATGAGCGACGAGAGCATCATCGTGCGCAACCAGGGCACGATCTTCCTGGGCGGTCCGCCGCTGGTCAAGGCCGCCACCGGCGAGGTCGTCAGCGCGGAAGACCTGGGTGGTGGCGACGTGCACACCCGGCTGTCCGGTGTCGTGGATCACCTGGCCGAGAACGACATGCATGCGCTGCAGATCGCGCGCAACACGATGCGCAACCTCAACCGCGCCAAGCGCAAGGCCCTGGTGCAGACCACGCCGGTGGCGCCACGCTTCGACGCGCAGGAACTGTACGGCGTGATCCCGGTCGACACCCGCAAGCCCTTCGACGTGCGCGAGATCATCGCGCGCATCGTCGACGGCTCCGAGTTCGACGAGTTCAAGGCGCGTTACGGCACCACGCTGGTGTGCGGCTTCGCGCACGTCGAAGGCATGCCGGTGGGCATCATCGCCAACAACGGCATCCTGTTCAGCGAGTCCGCGCTCAAGGGCACGCACTTCATCGAACTGTGTTGCCAGCGCAAGGTGCCGCTGGTGTTCCTGCAGAACATCACCGGCTTCATGGTCGGCAAGCAGTACGAGGCCGGCGGCATCGCCCGCCACGGGGCCAAAATGGTCCACGCCGTCGCCTGTGCCAACGTGCCCAAG
>JBFIDI010000468.1:0-4589 GCA_041581405.1 Burkholderiaceae bacterium | reverse complement strand
TTGTCGACGATGAAGATGTCCGGATCGAAGGCCTCGGCGGTGTGGCGGATGATGGAACCACGCATGCTGAGCATCTGCTCGACGTCGATGTGCAGGTTCAGCGGCGTGTATTCGCCGTTGCGCAGCTTGACCACGCCCGGCACACGGACAAAATCGACGCGGGAGCGGAAATCGAAGCTGCCGATGATCGGCGAGCCGGAGAGAATCAGGACCGACAGGTGCTTGAAGCGGTCGACCAGCGCATGGGCGATGGTCCGGCAGCGGCGCAGGTGGCCCAGCCCGAACGTGTCGTGGCTGTATATCAGGATGCGGGTGTCTTTGCGATCTCGCTTCATCGTGCGCTCCGTTCGAGTCGTGTCGCTTCCTGAGTGTTGTGTACCGTGGTGCCCGCGCCTGAAGCGAAACGAAATTATAGTTCTGCCGATTTCGGCGCCCGCCCGGCGCGGCGCGCCGCACGTGCGGCACCTGCGCAGGAGTGGTGCACCGGTGCCGGGCGCGCCCAAAGCAAGCTAGCATCGTGCCATGCGCCAGACAACTTCCGATGGTCCGCGCCAGCCGCCGGGCCCGGCGATGCCAGGCTCCGCAACGCAAAGCTGCCGTGTCCATGCCGACCGCGGATAAGGCATCCGACTTCTGGCCGAGTCTGGCTCGGGTGCGCCGGGCCAGGCTCTACAGCGGCCTGATCCTGTTTGCCTTTGTCACCACACACCTGCTGAACCATGCGCTGGGACTGATTTCGCTGCAGGCCATGGAGGCGGGCCGCTGGTTGTTCATCGCGGTCTGGCGCAATCCGGTCGGCTCCACGTTGCTGTTCGGCGCGCTGTTGCTGCACCTGTTGCTGGCGTTGTGGTCGATCTACCTGCGTCGCCACCTGCGCATGCCGATCTGGCAGGCCATGCAACTGGTGCTGGGCCTGTTGATTCCGACCGTGCTGGTGCACCACGCCGTGTTCACCCGGGCCGCCTGGTCCGTCTACGGCTACCAGGACAGCTACACCATGCTGGTGCTGCTGTTCTGGCAGTTGCGCCCCGACCTGGGCTTGTGGCAAAGCGCACTCGTGCTGGTGGCATGGGCCCATGGATGCGTCGGCATCCATTACTGGCTGCGCCTGCGCCCGTGGTACCGGCTGGTCGCGATGGAGCTCTACACGGTCGCCATCATGTTGCCGGCGATGGCCTTGCTGGGATTCGCCCAGGCGGGGCGTTATGTCTCGGTGCTGGCGCAGGACCCGGATTGGATGAACCGATTGCTCGCCGATGCACAGGCGCCCGACGCGGCCGGCCTGGCCACGCTGACCGCGTGGCGCGACGGCATCTGGCTGGTGCTGGCGGCGCTGCTGCTGTCGACCCTGCTCGCGCGCGGCTTGCGCCAATGGCGGGAGTCGACACGTTCCGTGCGTATCCACTACCCGAACGCGCAGGTGGTGACGGTGCCACGGGGTTTCTCGGTGCTCGAGGCGAGCCGCCAGGCTGGCATCGCCCATGCGTCCGTCTGTGGCGGGCGGGGCCGCTGTTCGACCTGCCGGGTGCGCGTCCATGCGCCGGACGGCAGCCTGCCCGCAACGAGCGAGACCGAATCGCGGGTGCTGGCCCGGGTCGGCGCTGGCCCCCATGTGCGCCTGGCCTGCCAGTTGCGGCCGACACACGACCTGCGCGTGACCCCGCTGATTCCACCCAGCGTGCCGCCCGCCATGTCGTGGAGCCAGGGGCATCTGATGGCCGGCGAGGAGCGCGAGCTGTGCGTGTTGTTCGCGGACCTGCGCGGATTCACCCGCCTGTCCGAGCAGCGGTTGCCGTACGACGTGGTGTTCCTGCTCAACCGCTATTTCGAGGCCGTCGGCGATGCCATCGACGGTGCCGGCGGCGTGACCAACCAGTTCACCGGCGATGGCGTGATGGCCTTGTTCGGGCTGGACGTGGGTATCGAGCACGGTGCACGCCAGGCCTTGCGGGCCACACAGGCCATGCAGTCGGCCATGCAGCGCCTGAGCGCCGACCTGCACGAGGAACTGGCGGTTCCGCTGCGCCTGGGCATCGGCATCCACAGCGGCCCGACCGTGGTCGGGCACATGGGCCGCGGCGTCGCGACCTATCTCACGGCCGTCGGCGACACCGTCAACACCGCCAGCCGGCTGCAGGACCAGACCAAGGACTATGCCTGCGAACTGGTGATGTCCGCGCGGGTCGCGCGCCAGGCGCGGCTGGACGTGTCCGGCTTGCGGCATGAACAGATCACGGTACGCAACCGCGCGGAGTCGATCGACATCGTCATCGTGCCCGACGTGCGGGCACTGGCGCTGCCGGCGGCCAGCGCCTGACGACGCCGGCCGGCGCCCGTGCCGGCACGGGGCTCACTGCATCAGGCTGGTCAAGCGCGCCCGATAGGTGGGCAAGGCCGCCAGCATCGCGGCGCGGCCGGCTTCGATCGAGCGCTTGCGCGCGGAGAAGTCGGCACTGCCCACGCCGGGGAGCATCGGCTGCACGACGACGTCGGCGTGACGCAGTTCCAGCGCATTGATGCTCTTGCCCATGATGGCGAACGACTGCAGCATGACCTGCAACACGCCGTCCGGGGCATTGTTCTGCGGCGTGTTCGAAATGTCGACGGCGATCACCAGATCGGCGCCCATCTGGCGCGCATATCGCACCGGCACCGGAGCGACCAGGCCGCCGTCGACATACTCCTTGCCCGCGATCCGCACCGGCTGGAACACGGAGGGCACCGCGCTGGAGGCCCGCACGGCCGTGCCGGTGTCACCACGGCGGAACAGGATGCCGTCGCCCGAATGCAGGTCGGTGGCCACGATGCCCAGCGGAATGTCCATGGCCTCGATCGGACGCCCACCGACCTGGGCGTTGATGTATCGCGCAATCGCGTCACCACGCATCAGGCCGCGACCAAACAGCGGCAGCGTCCAGTCCGTCAGGCTGGCCTCTTCCATGGATTCGGCAATCTGCTGCAACTGCGTGCCGCTGCGTCCGCTCGCGTAGATGGCCGCCACGACGCTGCCAGCCGACGTGCCGACTACCAGCGAGGGACGGATACCCGCCTCCTCCAGGACCTGGATCACGCCAACGTGGGCGAACCCCCGCGCCGCGCCCCCGCCCAGCGCCAGCCCGATGCGCGGCGCGGGCTTGATGACCGGCGCGGGTTGCACGGGCGGTGGATCGATCACGACCGGCGCCGGCGTGCTGGCGCAGCCCGCCACGACCAGCGCGACCAGCACCGGCAACCAGCGTCGCCATCGACCGATGCCGGCCCCACGGGCACGGCCAGCGTCCGCGCCCGGGCGGCGCCATTGCGGATCCTGCGTCACGACCATGATGCGATCGAGCCAAATTTATTGCGAATGATTCGCGTTTGTTTTATCATCACCCTACCTTTGTTACCAACCACCCTACTCTCATGACCTTTCGCCCCATGCCATTCAAGTCCATCACCGTCACTGCGGGCCTGCTCGCCGCCGCCACCCTGGCACATGCCCAGAGCAACGAGCTGAACATCTACTCCGCGCGCCACTATCCGACCGACGAGGCCCTGTATTCCGACTTCACCAAGGCGACCGGCATCAAGATCAACCGCGTCGACTCCGACGACGCCGGCATTCTTGCGCGGCTCAAGGCCGAAGGAACGGCGTCCGCCGCCGACGTGATCCTGCTGGTGGACGCGACGCGCCTGTGGCGCGGTGAGTCCGACGGTTTGTTCCAGGGCATCCGGTCGAACGCCCTGGAGCAGGCCATCCCCGCGAACCTGCGCAGCAAACCGGACGCAGCCGGCAATACCGCCTGGTTCGGATTTTCCACCCGCGCCCGCGTCATCGTGTACGACAAGGCCAAAGTCAGCAAGCAGGACGTCGATACCTACGAGGAACTGGCCGACCCGAAACACAAGGGAAAGATCTGCATCCGCTCGGGCTCGCATCCGTACAACCTGTCGCTGTTCGGCGCCGTCACCGAGCACCTGGGCGAGGCGAAGGCCGAACAGTGGTTGCGCGGCATCGTCGCCAACCTGGCGCGTTCGCCCAAGGGGGGCGACACCGACCAGATCCGTGGCGTTGCATCGGGCGAATGCGCCATCGCGGTGACGAACTCCTACTATCTGGCGCGGCTGATGCGTTCGGACAAGCCGGCCGACCAGGCCGTCGTCGACCGTGTCGGCGTCGTGTTTCCCAACCAGTCGAGCTGGGGCACCCATGTCAACATCGCCGGTGGCGCCGTCGCCCGCAACGCGAAGAATCCCGCCAACGCGGTGAAGTTCCTCGAGTACCTGGCCAGCGCCTCGGCGCAGAACCATTTCGCCAACGGCAACAACGAATGGCCGGCAGCCAAGGGCGTGGAGATCAACAACCCGGCACTCAAGGCCATGACCGGTGACGGGTTCAAGAGCGAAACCGTGCCGGTCAGCCAGATCGGCGGCAACCAGGTCAAGGTCCAGCAGATGCTCGACCGCGTCGGCTTCAAGTAAGCACGCACGGGGAGCGGCCGGCACCGGCCGTCCCCACCGTGGTCGTTGCCGGCGCCGCAGATGGCATGGCGCAGTCGGTCGATACACTGTCGACATGATGAAATGGTTGCGCCGTCTGTCGATCC
>JBFIDI010000467.1:0-4593 GCA_041581405.1 Burkholderiaceae bacterium | reverse complement strand
GCTGCTGGTGGCGTTGAGCCAGGACGGCAACATCGGCCTGTTCGATGGCGTGTTGCTGCTCGGGCTGCTGGTGGCCTACACCGTATTCCTGGTCCTGCAGTCGCGGGCCGACCCGGGCAGCGTCGCCACGTTGTCCGATGACGACCTGCCGCATCCGGCCGAGCCCGGCCGCTGGGATGCCGGCCTGCCGGCACAACTGGGCCTGGTGCTGCTGGGACTGATCCTGCTGGTGGCCGGATCCAATGCGCTGGTCACAGCGGCGACCACGATGGCGCGCTGGTTCGGCATGAGCGAGGCCGTCATCGGCCTGACCATCGTCGCGGCCGGCACCTCGTTGCCGGAGGTGGCCGCGTCGATCGCCGCCAGCTTCAAGGGCGAACGCGACATGGCCATCGGCAACGTCGTGGGCAGTTGCGTGTTCAACATCCTGGGCGTGGTCGGGCTCGGCGGCCTGGTCGCCAGCCTGGGCTTGGCCGGTGCGCTGGTCGTGCCCGAGGACATCCTGCGGGTCGACCTGTGGGTGATGCTGGCCACCACGCTGGCCTGCCTGCCGGTGTTCATCAGCGGGCGCACCATCGCACGCTGGGAGGCGGCGCTGTTCCTGGGTTATTACGCCGCGTATACGGCCTACCTGGTGATGGTGTCGCAGCGCCTTGGCGGCACCGACTTCTTCGGCGACATCATCGTGTCGGTCGTCATGCCCCTGACCATCGTGACACTGGCCATCAGCCTGTTGCACCGGCCGCGTTGAGCGCGCACGGCACGCAAAGGCCGACGGCGTCAGGACACCGCACCACTTTTCGCGTCTGGCGCCGGCTCCGCCGCTGCCGAGTATTGATCGATGACACTGGCCGCGACCAGGTCGCCGGCCACGTTGAGCGTGGTGCGGCTCATGTCCAGCACCCGGTCGACGCCGATGATCAACGCGATGCCTTCGGCCGGAATACCGACCGTGCCCAGCATCATGGCCAGGATCACGATGCCGATACCCGGTGTGCCGGGCGAGCCGATCGACGCGCCGACCGCCAGCACCACGACCAGCAGCAACCCGGACAGTCCGACATCGACCTGGTAGACCTGCGCCAGGAACAAGGTGGCGATGACCTGGTACAACGCGGTGCCCGCCATGTTGATCGTGGTGCCCAGCGGAATGACGAACCGCGACACGCCCTTGTGCACGCCCAGCGCTTCCTCGGCGGTGCGGATGGTCAGCGGCATCACCGCGGCCGAACTCGAGGTGGAAAACGCCAGCAGCAACACGTCGCGGCTGCCCTTGAGAAAACCCAGCGGCGAACGGCGCCGACCCAACGCATAGACCAGCATCAGGAAGCCGAACGCCAGCAGCAGGGCCCCGAGCACGGTGAGCACGTACACACCCATGCCGAGCAGGGCATCGAGCCCCATGCGCGCGGTCAGCTGCGTCATCAGACCGAACACCGCCGCCGGCACCAGGTACATGGCCCAGCGCACGACAACCATGCTGACCTCCTGCACCGCGCCCAGCAGGTCCACCAGCGGGCGGGCCAGCTTGCCCTCCATCGTGACCAGGGCCACGCCGACAAAGATCGCGAACACCACGACCTGCAGCATGTTTTGCTCGACGCTGGCCTGCAGCGGATTGGTCGGCACCACGCGCACGATCTGCGCCGGCAGGCTGGACAGCGACGGCGCCGCCCCCGCACCACCGGCCGCATCCGTTGCGACGGTCGTGGCGGCGGGCAGCTGCGCCACCTGCAGATAGGCGCCCGGCTCCACGGCCAGCGCCACCAGCACACCGATCAAGGCCGCGACCAGCGTCGTGAACAGGAAAAACACACCCGTGCGCACACCCATGCTGCGCAACTGCGCCATGTCGCGCGAACTCGTCATGCCCAGGATGATCGAGGCCACGACCAGCGGGATCACGATCATCTGCACCATGGACAGGAACAGGTAGCCGGGAATCGCCAGCCAGTTGCTGACCAGCTGCGCCATGGGCGGCGACAACCAGGCGCCGGTCGGCCCGATGGCCATGCCGGTGGCGATGCCGGCGAACATCGCCACCAGCACCTGCAGCCACAACCGGCCGCGCACGAAGCCGCTCAGGCGCAGTGTCAGGCGACCGATCGAGGGATGGGTGGAAACGGGCAATGCAAACACAGGGGCGGCTCCAGGAAAAAGACAAACAGGGCGGCCGGTCGGGCGCGGCAGCCGGCGGCGCGCCCATCGTAGCCCGGCCGGGGCTTGCGCGGCCCCATCGGCAGCACCACAATCGATGTGAATTGACACATGTCATGAAAAGCGGCCCCCGCCCGCCATGCCCTTGCCCGCCAACCCGACCGGAACCCCGTCACCATGTCGTCCTCCGACCCGATGTCGCACCATCTCGTCACGATGACCCACAACAACGCGTGGTCCAACCACCGGTTGCTCAACGCCTGCGCGCAGCTGAGCCCGGAGGAGTTCGCGGCGCCGCGCACCGGATTCTTCCCGTCCATCCGTGCGACGCTGAACCATATCGTGACCGTGGACTGGCTCTATGTGGACGCGCTGGAACGCGAAGCCCGGGGCGAGCCGCCGCACCCGGACTATGTATCGTCGTTCTTCACGCCCCGCGAGCCGTTCGACACCTGCGTGCCGCTGCAACAGGCACAACGCGCGGTCGACCGCCGGCTGATCGACTACTGCCTGGCGCTGCACGACGACGCGTTGACGCGCGGCGTCACCATCCTGCGCCGCACCGGGCCGCAGACCGAGACCCGGCTGCGCCTGCTGAACCACCTGTTCCAGCACCAGACCCACCACCGCGGCCAGGTGCACGCGATGTTGTCCGGCACGCCGATGGCGCCGCCGCAACTCGACGAGTTCTTCTGCGCGGTGGATGCGCCGCTGCGCGAACAGGAGTTCGCCGAGCTCGGATTCAGCGAAGCCGCCCTCTGGGGGCGGCCCGCCTGACCGGCGCCACGCCGCTCAGTTGGGGATGATGATCTCGTTGGGCCGGTCACACTCCGGCGGCTCGCCGTAGCCGGCCGAACGCACGGTCCGGTCCGCGGCGATCTCGACCTGGAACCACTGGCAGAACGGGTTCTCGTAGCGGTAGCTCCAGACCACGCCGCGCGAACGCGCCAGCGTGCGGACCTCGCCAGGGCGCCCCAGCATCTCGCGCACCGCGTCCTGCGTCATGCCCGGCATGACGCGGTTGAAATTGTGCTCGGTCAGCACCTGCTCCGAACGCAGCGCTTGGCCGGCCGCATCGAGATACACGAACCAGGTCTGCTTGCCACGCGGCCCGGTCGGAAACTCCAGCCGCAGGCTGCCATCGGCCATCGTGCGCTGCATCTCGGGCGGCCCCAGCCGCTCGACGATCTGCTCGCGGCTCAGGTTCGTGATGTCGGCCGGCGACAGGTAGCCGGCGCAGGCGGTCAGGAAAAACGAGCAGATCACGACGATCCGCCATCGGTACACATTCGGCATGACACGGCTCCAGGACGGTTCGTCCGACGCATTCAAACAACTTTGGACGGAGAACCGGCGCGGAAGTTCACCGCACCGGCGCCGGGCGGCCCGGTCGCATGCGGCACAGGCCGTGGGCGGCCTTGCACTACCATGGCGGCCCGATGACCACCGGCCCGACTGCGGGCCGGTACACATTCCCCACGCAACCCGGCAAGAAAGGCCCAACATGTTCAGTCACGTGATGCTCGGTGTGAACGACCTCGAGCGCGCCCGCACGTTCTACGACGCAACCCTCGGCACCTTGGGCATCGCCCCGGGTGTCGCCAACAAGAACCGCTACTTCTACCGCAGCCCCACCGGCACGTTTGCGATTTCCACGCCCATCGACGGCGAGCCCGCCTGCCATGGCAACGGCAGCACGATCGGCTTCACCGTGGCCTCGCCCGAACAGGGCGACGCCTTCCATGCAGCCGCGCTGGCCAACGGCGGCACCACCTGCGAAGACCCGCCGGGGTTCCGCGAAGGCCCGTCCGGCAAGCTCTACCTGGCCTATCTGCGCGATCCGGACGGCAACAAGATCTGCGCCCTGCACCGGCCCAAGACCCCGGCCGCCTGACGCCGGATCCGCCCACTTGAAGCATGGGCGCGATCGTGGTCTGATCGCCCTGCGCGGCTGTTCGCCGTCGATGCGTGTCTGATTCGGGCCGCCTCGATCGTCATGGACAGGATGCGCACGGCTTTTCAAGCGCATCGCGGGGCAGGTGCTGCCCCGCCTCCTCCGGCAACTGCGCCGCCCGCGGGCGGCCCCACTGGATGCATGACCATGAGCCCGACACCTGCCGTCTCCCGCCGCAGCACGACCCGCGCGGCGGCCTCCCCTGCCACCCGCGTCGTGGTGCTGGTTGCCACCCGCAAGGGCGCCTGGATCTTCCAGTCCGACCGCAAGCGCAAGACCTGGAACTGCGACGGCCCCCATTTCCTGGGCCACACCATCAGCCATCTGCTGCTCGACCCGCGCGACGGCCGCACGCTGCTGGCCGCGGCCCGGACCGGGCACCTGGGCCCCACCGTGTTCCGCTCCACGAACCTGGGCCGCAGCTGGAAGGAGGCGGCCAGGCCGCCGGCATTCGCCAAGCCGGACAACGACCTGCCGGCCCG
>JBFIDI010000466.1:0-4619 GCA_041581405.1 Burkholderiaceae bacterium | reverse complement strand
TCAAGGTCAAGGTCCTGGAGACCGACGAGAAAGGTCGCGTCAAGCTGTCGATGAAGGCCTTGCTCGATCGTCCGAGCGCACCGCAGGGCGCGGAGCCGGGTTGATGATGGCCGGCCGGCAGTCCTGCCGGTGCGGCAACCGGGCGGCGCGCCGCCCGGCCGTGTTGGGAGCATGTTCATGAACGTCATCGAACTCGTCGAGCCCGGTGCGCCGCAGGTGTTGCGGCCGGCCACCCGTCCGATGCCCGAGCCGGGCGCGGGCGAGTTGCGCATCCGCGTGTCGGCCAGCGGCATCAACCGCCCCGACGTGTTGCAGCGCACCGGCAACTACCCGGTGCCGCCGGGCGCCTCCGACATTCCAGGGTTGGAAGTGGCCGGTGTCATCGACGCCGGCGATGCCGCCGAACTGGCGGCCGCCGGCCTGAAGCCGGGCGACCATGTCTGCGCACTGGTGGCCGGTGGCGGATATGCCGAATACTGCGTTGCGCCGATCGCGCAGTGCCTGCCGGTCCCGCGCGGGCTGAGCGACGAGCAGGCGGCATGCCTGCCGGAGACCTTCTTCACGGTCTGGAGCAACGTGTTCGACCGGGGTCGCCTGCAGCCGGGAGAAACCCTGCTGGTGCAGGGCGGCTCGAGCGGCATCGGCGTGACGGCGATCCAGATGGCGCGGGCCATGGGTTGCCAGGTCATCGTCACGGTCGGCAACGATGAAAAGGCCCAGGCCTGCGTGGCGCTGGGCGCCAATCATGCGATCAACTACCGTAGCCAGGATTTCGTCCAGGAGGTCAAGCGCCTGACGGACGGGCGTGGCGTCGACGTGGTGCTCGACATGGTGGCGGGCGACTACGTGGCGCGCGAGATCGACTGCCTGGCCGACGATGGTCGCCTGGTCATCATCGCGGTGCAGGGCGGCGTGAAGAGCGCGTTCAATGCCGGCGCGGTGTTGCGCCGGCGCCTGACGATCACCGGCTCGACGCTGCGTCCGCGGCCGGTCGCGTTCAAGCAGGCGATCGCACAGGCCTGCCTGAAACATGTCTGGCCGCTGATCGAGAACGGCAGCATCCGGCCCGTGATCCACAGCAGTTTTCCCGCCTTGCAGGGCGAGGGCGAACTGCCCAGCGGCGCGGCGCGGGCCCATGCATTGATGGAATCCAACCGGCACATCGGCAAGCTGGTGATCACCTGGGGGCAGGCATGAACAGGAAACTCATCGCAGGCAACTGGAAGATGAACGGGAGCCTGGCGGGCAACACGGCCCTGGTGCAGGCGGTACTGGCCGGCATCGGCGGCGCCAGCTGCGACGCGGCGGTCTGCGTGCCCGCGCCCTACCTGGCGCAGCTGCAGGGCCTGCTGGCCGGCAGCACGCTGGCCCTGGGTGCGCAGGATGTATCCAGCCACGAGGCGGGTGCGTATACCGGCGAAGTGTCGGCGGCGATGCTGCGCGAGTTCGGTGTGCGTTACGCCATCGTCGGTCATTCGGAGCGTCGCCAGTACCACGGCGAAGACGACGCCGTGGTGGCCGAGAAGGCTCGCCTGGCGCTGGCATCGGGCATCACACCCATCGTGTGTGTCGGCGAGACACTGGCGCAGCGCGAGTCCGGCGCCACCGAGGACGTGGTCAAGCGCCAGATGGCGGCGGTGATCCACACCAACGGCCATTGCATCAGCGAGATCGTCGTGGCCTACGAGCCGGTCTGGGCGATCGGTACCGGCAAGACGGCCAGCCCGGAGCAGGCGCAGCAGGTACACGCGGTGCTGCGGACCCAGATCAAGGCGGCAACGCCCCAGGCGGGCCGGGTCCGCATCCTGTACGGCGGCAGCATGAACGCGGCCAACGCGGCGCAGTTGCTGGCCCAGCCCGACATCGACGGCGGTCTGATCGGCGGGGCCTCGCTCAAGCCGGCAGACTTCCTGTCCATCATTTCTGCGGCGTCGAACGCCGCCTAGTCCCCGGAATCTGTTGAGGAGTTTTTGATGAATGTCATGTTGACTGTGGTGCTCGCGCTGCAGATGGTTTCGGCGTTGGCCATGATCGGCCTGATACTGGTCCAGCATGGAAAGGGCGCCGACATGGGAGCGGCGTTCGGCAGCGGCAGCTCGGGCAGCCTGTTCGGCGCCAGTGGCAGCGCGAACTTCCTGTCCCGCACCACGGCCGTGCTGGCCACGGTGTTTTTCGTCAGCACACTGGCCTTGGCGTATTTCGGCAACCTGCGTCCCGCCAGCAGTGGCAGCGTGCTGGACAGTCCGGCTGCCGTCGCGCCCGCGTCCGGTGCCTCGGCACCGGCGGCCGTACCCGCGGCGCCTGCGTCCGGAGCGGCGCTGATTCCGTCGAAATAACAGCAGCGTAGTGCCCCGGGGGTGAGGGTTTCCCCTCTCTTTTTCAGGGTAAACTACCAGCTGTTCGGATCGCCAATTACCGCAAGGCTCCTCTTGCGATCCGACCATCTGAAAGAAGCCGCCGTCGTGGTGAAATTGGTAGACACGCTATCTTGAGGGGGTAGTGGCGAAAGCTGTGCGAGTTCGAGTCTCGCCGACGGCACCAGGCTAAAAGCGTCGCCCGGGTTTCCCGGGGGGCCAGAAACTTTGGTGAAGAGCTCCCGATGAACCTCGAACAATATCTGCCCGTACTGCTGTTCGTGCTCGTGGGCATTGCAGTGGGCGTGGTCCCTCAGGTGCTCGGTTACGTGCTGGGCCCGAACCGCCCCGATCCCGAGAAAAACTCCCCGTACGAATGCGGCTTCGAGGCGTTCGAAGATGCCCGCATGAAATTCGACGTGCGGTATTACCTCGTGGCCATCCTGTTCATCCTGTTCGACCTCGAGATCGCATTCCTGTTTCCGTGGGCGGTTGCGCTCAAGGACGTCGGCGCCGTCGGGTTCTGGTCGGTGATGGTTTTCCTCGGTATTCTGGTCGTGGGTTTCGCCTACGAGTGGAAAAAAGGCGCGCTGGACTGGGAGTGACACGATGATTGAAGGCGTAATGAAGGAAGGTTTCGTCACCACCAGCTACGACGCGGTGGTGAACTGGGCCAAGACGGGGTCGGTCTGGCCCATGACGTTCGGCCTGGCGTGTTGCGCGGTCGAGATGATGCATGCGGCCGCCGCGCGTTACGACATCAGCCGCTTCGGCGCCGAGGTGTTCCGCGCCAGCCCGCGCCAGTCCGACCTGATGATCGTGGCCGGCACCCTGTGCAACAAGATGGGCCCGGCCCTGCGCAAGGTCTACGACCAGATGTCCGAGCCACGCTGGGTCCTGTCGATGGGTTCCTGCGCCAACGGCGGCGGGTATTACCACTACAGCTATTCGGTGGTGCGTGGTTGCGACCGCATCGTGCCGGTCGATGTCTACGTGCCGGGTTGCCCGCCGACGGCCGAGGCCTTGTTGTACGGCATCATCCAGTTGCAGCAGAAGATCCGCCGCACCCAAACCATTGCACGCGCCTGAGGGGGAAGTGTGACGAATTTTGCAGTCCATCCCGAGGCGCTCAAGGACACCATTGCGACCACCCTCGGCGACAAGGTCCAGAGCCTGACGCTGGCCCTGGGCGAACTGACCGCCGTCGTGCGCGCGGCCGACTACCTGGAAGTCGCCGCGCTGCTGCGCGACGCGCCGGGTTGCCAGTTCGAGCAGTTGCTCGACCTGTGTGGCGTCGATTATTCGACCTACGGCGACGGTGCCTACGAAGGGCCGCGCTTCTGTGTCGTCGTCCACCTGTTGTCGGTCAGCCTGAACCAGCGCCTGCGGCTGAAGGTGTTTGCCACCGACGACGACTTCCCGGTGATCGACTCGGTCAACGATATCTGGAATTCCGCGAACTGGTTCGAGCGCGAGGCGTTCGACCTGTTCGGCATCGTGTTCGAAGGCCATGCCGACCTGCGTCGCATCCTGACCGACTACGGCTTCATCGGTCATCCGTTTCGCAAGGATTTCCCGATCTCCGGCCATGTCGAGATGCGCTACGACGCCGAGCAGCGTCGCGTCATCTACCAGCCGGTCACGATCGAGCCGCGCGAAATCACGCCGCGCATCATCCGCGAAGACAACTACGGGGGTGGCTTGCACTAGGCGGGCGCGAACATGGCTGACATCAAGAACTACACGCTCAACTTCGGTCCCCAGCATCCCGCCGCCCACGGCGTGTTGCGTCTCGTGCTCGAACTCGACGGCGAGGTGATCCAGCGGGCCGACCCGCATATCGGGCTGCTGCACCGGGCGACCGAGAAGCTGGCCGAGACCAAGACCTACATCCAGTCCTTGCCCTACATGGACCGGCTCGATTACGTGTCGATGATGTGCAACGAGCACGCCTATTGCCTGGCGATCGAGAAGCTGCTGGGCATCGAGGTGCCGGTGCGCGCGCAATACATCCGCGTCATGTTCGCCGAGATCACGCGGCTGCTCAACCACCTGATGTGGCTGGGCTCGCACGGCAACGACTGCGGCAGCTCGACCATCCTGATCTACACCTTCCGCGAGCGCGAGGATCTGTTCGACATGTACGAGGCGGTGTCGGGCGCACGCATGCACGCGGCCTACTTCCGCCCGGGCGGCGTCTACCGCGACCTGCCGGCGCAGATGCCGCAGTACCAGACGAGCAAGGTGCGCAGCCAGAAGGTCATG
>JBFIDI010000465.1:0-4630 GCA_041581405.1 Burkholderiaceae bacterium | reverse complement strand
TTCCTGGCCTCGGTGCTGATCGGCGTGATCCAGACCTTTGCCGTCGCGTTCGACTATTCGCTGGCGACCCTGGCCGGGCAGCTGGGCCTGACGCTGAGCGAGGGGCTGAGCAACAACACCTACATCAACATGACGTTGTCCCAGATCGCTCCCATCCTGCCGTTCCTGTTCCTGGTGCTGATGCTGATCTTCCGGCCCCGGGGCCTGCTCGGAACGCGGGAGGGCTGACCCATGGCAAGCCCGATCAATCGTTCGCGCTGGGTCGTCTGGACCGCGTTCGCGCTGGTGATGGCGCTGGCTCCGCAGGTGTTCGACAGCGGCCTGGGGATGACCGTGTTGTCGCAGATGGGCATCGGCATCATCGCCTGCCTGTCCTACAACATGTTGTTCGGCCAGGGTGGCATGCTCAGCTTCGGCCATGCCGTCTACACCGGTCTGGGTTCGTTCATGGCCATCCATGCGCTCAACGCGGCGACCGACGGCGGCCTGCCGCTGCCGGTGGCGCTGGTGCCGCTGGCCGGTGGCCTGGCCGGACTGGGTTTCGCGGTGCTGTTCGGTTACGTGACCACGCGCAAGTCGGGCACGACGTTTGCGATGATCACGCTGGGCCTGGGCGAACTGGTGTTTGCGATGTCGCTGATGGTGCCCGAGTTCTTCGGCGGCGAGGGCGGGGTGTCGGGCAACCGCATGGTGCGCGACGGCTGGTGGGGCATCACCTTCGGGCCCCAGGTCCAGGTCTATTACCTGATCGCGATCTACACCTTCGTCTGCGTCGCGCTGATGTACGCATTCACCGGCACACCGCTCGGACGCATGCTCAACGCGGTGCGCGACAACCCCGAGCGGGTGGAATTCGTCGGCTACGACACGCAGCGCGTGCGGTATCTGGCCTTCATCATCGCCGGTTTCTTCGCCGGCATATCGGGCGGTCTGGCGGCGCTGAACTTCGAGATCGTCACCGCCGAGGTGGTGGGCGCCGCGCGTTCGGGCGGCTACCTGCTGTTCACGTTCCTGGGCGGGGCCACGTTCTTCTTCGGCCCCATCCTGGGCGCCATCCTGATGGTGCTGGCCTTGGTGCTGTTCAGCGAGTTCACGCAGGCCTGGTTGCTGTACCTGGGCCTGATCTTCCTGCTGATGGTGATGTTCGCGCCCGGCGGCATTGCCAGCCTGATCATGATGAACGTGCGCGTCGCGATGTTCGGCCGGCTGCGCGAGCTGGCGCTGCCCTACCTGGGACTGGCGCTCACCGGCGTCGTGATGCTCGCCGGAGGTACCTCGCTGGTCGAGATGGTCTACCACCTGCAGCTCAACCAGTCCGAAGGCCCGGTGTTCGCCTACCTGGGCATGGAACTGGACGTCGAGAAAACGCTGCACTGGCTGGGCGCGGCCGTGGTGCTGGCCGTCGGCGCCGGGTTGTTCGAGTGGGTCCGGCGCGGCTTCGTCCAGCGCTGGGGCCAGATCCAGGCGGCGATCGAGGCCGACATCCGGCGTCGGGAGGCGGCATGACGAACGCACTCGAACTCAAGGACCTGCGCAAGAGCTTCGGTCGCACCGAGATCATCCGCGGCATCGATCTGGTGGTGCAAAAGGGCGAGCGCATCGGCGTGATCGGCCCCAACGGCGCCGGCAAGTCGACGCTGTTCAACCTCATCAGCGGGCGCCTGCGTCCGAGCAGCGGCGAAGTGCGGCTCAACGGCAAGCGCGTCGACGGCCTCAAGCCGTACGAGATCAACCGCATGGGGCTGTCGCGCAGCTTCCAGATCACGAACATCTTCCCCAAGCTCAGCGTGTTCGAGAACCTGCGCTGCAGCGTGTTGTGGAGCCTGGGTTACAAATACAGCTTCTGGCGTTTCCTGTCCAGGCTGCACGATGCCAACGAACGCGCCGAGCAGCTGATGCGCATGATCCACCTGGGCGCCAAGCGCGAGACGCTGGCGATGAACCTGACCTATGCCGAACAGCGTGCGCTCGAGATCGGCATCACGATCGGCGGCGGGGCCGAGGTGATCCTGCTCGACGAACCGACCGCCGGCATGAGCCACAGCGAGACCGCCCGGTTCACGGAGCTGATCAAGGAGGTCACGGTGGGCAAGACCTTGCTGACGGTCGAACACGACATGGGTGTGGTGTTCGGGCTGGCCGACAAGATCGCCGTGGTCGTGTATGGCGAGGTGCTGGCCTTCGACACGCCCGAAGCCGTGCGCGCCAATGCGCGCGTGCAGGAGGCCTACCTGGGCTCGTCGGTGGCCGATGCACAAGTGGGAGGGTCGTGAGATGCTGCTCGACGTCAAGGGCCTCAACGCCTTCTATGGAAAAAGCCATGTGCTGCACGGGGTCGACCTGGCGGTCGACCAGGGCGAGATCGTCGCCTTGCTCGGGCGCAACGGCTCGGGGCGCAGCACCACGGCCAAGGCCATCATGGGCATGGTCGAATGCACCGGGTCTGTGCAGTGGCGGGACGAACCCATCCTGGGCCGCCAGCCGTTCGAGATCGCCCATCGCGGCATCGGCTACGTGCCGGAAAACCGCGACATCTTTCCGCGCCTGACGGTGGAGCAGAACCTGCTGCTCGGGCGCAAGGGCAGCGGCAAGGGCAGCCGATGGAGTTTCGACGACATGTACCGCATGTTCCCGCGCCTCAAGGAGCGGCAACACACCGAGGCGGGTGTGTTGTCGGGCGGCGAGCAGCAGATGCTGACCTTGTGCCGCACGCTGATGGGCGACCCCGACCTGGTCATCATCGACGAGCCGACCGAAGGGCTGGCGCCCAAGATCGTCGAACTGGTCGGCGAATACCTGCAGAACCTCAAGGGCCGCGGCGTGTCGGTGCTGCTGATCGAGCAGAAACTCACGATCGCGATGGCGATCTCCGACCGTGCGCTGGTCATGGGCCACGGCAGCATCGTGTTCGAAGGCACACCGGCCACCTTGCGCGAGGACGCCGCCACGCGCCAGGAGTGGCTCGAGGTCTAGCGGATTCGCGCCACGGCGTTTTGTCCCGGCCGTGACAACGGGGCCTTCACGGCACGGGCCATGAACCTACAATGGCTCAAAAAGAACGATCGTTCTATTTTTCTCGGGCACCCACTTCTCGCAAGGAACTCCCATGACAGCACAATACAAACTCCACCGCAACGTGGCCGTCATCACCCTGGACAATCCGCCGGTCAACGGCCTGGGGTTCAACACCCGCCGCGCCCTGGTCAAGGGCCTGGAGCGCGCGCTGGCCAATGCCAGGGTCAAGGCCGTCGTCATCACCGGCGCGGGCAAGGCGTTCTCCGGCGGGGCCGACATCAAGGAGTTCGGCTCGCCCAAGGCGATCCAGGAACCCAACCTGCTCAGCGTCATCAAGGCGCTGGAGCATGCCACCAAGCCGGTCGTCGCGGCCATGCATTCGGTGGTCATGGGCGGTGGACTGGAACTGGCGCTGGGATGCCACTACCGCATCGCCGCTCCGGGCTGCAAGGTGGCCCTGCCCGAGGTCAAGCTGGGCCTGATCCCCGGCGCCGGCGGTACGCAGCGCCTGCCGCGCGTGCTCGGTGTCGAGGTGGCGCTGAACATGATCGTCAGCGGCGAGCCGCAGGCCAGCGAACTGCTGGCCAGCCTGCCGGGGCAGAAGCTGTTCGACAAGATGGCCGCCTCCAGCGAGTCGCTGCTCGACGAGGCGCTGGAACTGGCCCGGTCGGTCGCGGACACGCGTCCGCTGCCGCTGGTGCGCGACCTGCCGTGCAAGCATCCGCTGGGTGATGCCTATTTCCAGTTCGCCCGCAACATGGTCGGCGGCATGTCGAAGAACTACCCGGCGCCACTCAAGTGTGTCTACGCCGTCGAGGCGGCAACCAAGAACAAGATCGACCAGGGCCTGGCGATCGAACGCGAGATCTTCACCAACCTGATGTTCACGCCGGAATGCAAGGCGCTGCGCCATCTGTTCGTGGCCGAGCGCGCCACGTCCAAGATTCCCGACGTACCGGCCGACACCCCGAAGCGGGACGTCCAGTCGCTGGCCGTCATCGGCGCCGGCACCATGGGCGGCGGCATCACGATGAACTTCCTCAATGCCGGCATCCCGGTCAAGATGCTCGAGATGAAGCAGGAGGCGCTGGACCGCGGCATCGCGACCATCCGCAAGAACTACGAGTCGCAGGTCGCGCGCGGCAAGCTCAAGCAGGACAAGTACGAGCAGCGCATGGCGCTGCTGTCCACCACGCTCGACTACAACGACCTGAAAGACGCCGACATGGTGATCGAGGCGGTGTTCGAGGACATGGGTGTCAAGGAGACGGTGTTCCGCAAACTCGACGAGGTGATGAAACCCGGCGCCATCCTGGCCAGCAACACCTCGACACTGGACATGAACAGGATCGCCTCGTTCACCAGCCGGCCGCAGGACGTCATCGGCACCCATTTCTTCAGCCCGGCCAACGTGATGCGCCTGCTCGAGGTGGTGCGCGGCGAGAAGACCGGCAAGGACGTGCTGGCCACCGTCATGGCGCTGGGCAAGAAGATCAGGAAGACCACCGTGGTCTCGGGTGTCTGCGACGGTTTCATCGGCAACCGCATGATCGAACAATACAGCCGCCAGGTCGGTTTCCTGCTCGACGAGGGCTGCACGCCGGCCCAGGTCGAC
>JBFIDI010000464.1:0-4635 GCA_041581405.1 Burkholderiaceae bacterium | reverse complement strand
CGGGCACCTTCGAGTTCCTGTTCGAAAACGGCGAGTTCTATTTCATTGAGATGAACACGCGCGTGCAGGTGGAACACCCGGTGACCGAATGGATCACGGGCATCGACATCGTGCGCACGCAGATTGCCGTGGCCGCGGGCGAGAAGCTGCCGTTCACGCAGCGCCAGATCGAGATCCGCGGTCATGCGATCGAATGCCGGATCAACGCCGAAGACCCCTACAAGTTCGTCCCCTCGCCGGGGCGCATCACCATGTGGCATCCGCCCGGCGGACCGGGCGTGCGCGTGGACTCGCACATCTACACCAACTATTTCGTGCCGCCGAACTACGACTCGATGATCGGCAAGATCATCGTGCATGGCGACACGCGCGAGCAGGCGCTGGCACGCATGCGTACCGCATTGGGCGAGACCGTGGTCGAAGGCATCAACACCAATATCCCGCTGCATCGCGAGCTGGTGGTCGACGCCAAGTTCTGCGGCGGCGGCACCAACATCCACTACCTGGAAGAGTGGCTTGCGCAGCACAAGCGCTGACGGAACCGACATGGTCGAACTGAGCCTGCGCTGCCCGCAAGACCGGGTCGAGGAAGTCTCCGACGCCTTGCAGGCCCTGGACGCCCAGAGCGTCAGCGTCGAGGATGCGGATGCGCTGACCGACGCCGAACAGGCCTTGTTCGGCGAACCCGGCATGGTGCCCGAGACGATCGGCTGGCGCCACTCCACGATCAAGGCCTTGTTCGCCGACGAGGCGAGCGCGCGCGACGCCGCGCGCATCCTCGGCGCGCAGGATTTCTTCGCCGACTGCACGGTCGACGGCATTGCGCCGCTGGCGCAGCAGGACTGGGTGCGGTTGACCCAATCGCAATTCGAACCGGTCGCCATCGAGCCCGATTTCTGGATCGTGCCGACCTGGCACGAACCCCCGGCGCAGGCCCGCCACGTGATCCGCCTCGATCCGGGCCTGGCGTTCGGAACCGGCACGCATCCGACGACCCGCATGTGCCTGCAGTGGATCGCCCGCCACCGGGGCGTCGACACGCTCGGGCGGGTGCTGGACTACGGTTGCGGCTCCGGCATCCTGGCGATTGCCGCCGCCATGTTCGGAGCCACCTCGGCCGACGCGCTGGACATCGACCCGGCGGCGGTGACGTCGGCCAGGGACAATGCCCAGGCCAACGGCGTTCAGATCAGCTGCGGCCTGCCGGACCAGGCCAGCGGCCAGTACCGGACGGTGCTGGCCAACATCCTGGCCACGCCGCTCAAGGTGCTCGCGCCGCTGCTGTGCGCCCGTGTCGCCCCCGGCGGTTCGCTGGTGCTGTCCGGCATTCTGGAGCGCCAGGCCGACGAACTCACGCAGGCCTATGCGCCCCACGCGGCACTGGAAGTCTCGGCGTCGCAGGACGGCTGGATCCTGATGACCGCGCGCCTGTGAGGGCGGACGCGACACTACAATGATTTCGCCATGAGCCTGATCACACGTTGCCCGACATGCGAAACCATGTTCCGGGTCGTGCCGGATCAGTTGCGGGTATCGGAGGGCTGGGTCCGATGCGGCCAATGCGCGGAGGTCTTCGACGCCACGCAGAACATGGTGCCATCGGGCGACGAGGCGCCCGCATCGCCGGCGGCGCCGACTCCCGTGACGCCGCCTGCAGGCGTGTCCCAACCGCCCGCCCCGGCCACACCCTCGGCCACACCCCCGGTCTCGCCCCCGCAAACAAGCCCCGCGGAACCGCCACTGGCGCCGCCGCCTTCAACGCCGGCCCCCTCGACGCCGGCCCCCTCGGCGGCGCCGACAAGCGCCACAACCCCACCCGCAGGCGCGAGCACCCCGCCGCCGCGCGATGCCTGGTCCGCGGCGCCGCAGGCCCCCACCGACCTGGCCGCGGCGGCCGCCGCGCAGCAGGATGACGACGTCGATGTCGACGCCATGATGCGGCCGGCCGTCGACGACCCGCACGCGCACGACGACTGGCGAACCGGGCCGCAAACCGACCCTCGAACTGCCGCCACCGCCGCCACGCACGACGATACCGACCCGGACGACATCGATACCCTGCCTCCGCCGGAACTCGACTTTCCGCCCGTACCGGACGCCGGTCGCACCGCATCCGCCGACGTGACGCGGGGCGCAGACCCCGGCCCCGACGCCGACCCCGACCATGGCCACGCGGCCGTCGCGCGGCCGTCCTTCCTGCAGGATGACCTGCAACCCTCGGTCTGGCAGCGGCCGATGGTGCGCGTGGCGCTGGTAGTCACGCTGGTGGTGTTGCTGGCTTTGCTGGGCATGCAACTGCTGGTCAAGGAGCGCGATCGGGTCGCGGCCGTGCAACCCGCGATGCGGCCGATGCTCGAGGCGCTGTGTACCGTGGCCGGCTGCTCCATCGCACCGCTGCGCCAGATCGAATCCATCGTCATCGACAGCTCGTCGTTCAGCCGCGTGCGTGGCGACGACTATCGGCTCGGCTTCTCGCTGAAGAACACGGCTGCGATCGATGTCGCGATGCCGGCGGTGGAGCTCTCGCTCACCGACCCGCAGGACCAGCCCGTGATTCGCCGCGTGATCCTGCCCGCGGAGTTCGGCGCCCGCTCGGACGCCCTGGCCGGCGCATCGGTCTGGAGCGGCTCGCTGGCGCTGACCGTGCAGGCGGACGCCAGCGTACAACGCGTGGCCGGGTACCGCCTGCTCGCCTTTTATCCCTGACAACAACCGGACCCCCCATGGCATCCCTGATCTGCGGCTCACTGGCCTTCGACACCATCATGAACTTCGAGGGTCGGTTTGCCGAACAGATCCTGCCCGAGCAGCTGCACATCCTGAACGTGTCGTTCCTGGTGCCGTCGCTGCGACGCGACTACGGCGGCTGCGCCGGCAACATCGCCTACAGCCTCAAGCTGCTCGGCGGCGACCCGTTGCCCATGGCCACGCTGGGCGTCGACGGCGACGACTACCGCAAGCGGCTGGACGACCTGGGCATCGGCTGCGAATTCGTGCGCACGATCGCCGACGCCTACACGGCGCAGGCGATGATCATCACCGATACCGACAACAACCAGATCAACGGCTTCCACCCCGGCGCGATGGAGCAGGCCTGGCGCAACCGCATCGACGCCCGCGACGACATCCGGCTGGGCATCATCGCCCCCGACGGCCGTGATGCGATGGTCCAGCATGCCGCGCAGTTCGCCGAGGCCGGCATCCCGTTCATCTTCGATCCGGGCCAGCAGCTGCCGCGATTCGACGGCGCCGAGTTGCGCGACTTCGTCGACAAGGCCAGCTGGATCGCCGTCAACGACTACGAAGGCAAGATGCTCAGCGACCGCACCGGCTGGGACACCGCCGAGATCTCGCGCAAGGTCCGCGGCCTGATCGTCACCATCGGCGCGCAGGGCAGCGAGGTGTGGATCGACGGCGTCAAGACCCACGTGCCGGCGGTTGCCGCGTCCGCGGTCGTCGACCCGACCGGTTGCGGTGACGCCTACCGGGGCGCCTTGTTGTACGGCCTGGAGCGCGGCTGGTCGCTGGACCGCTGCGCCATGCTGGGCAACCGGCTGGGCTCGATCAAGATCGCGCAGCGCGGCCCGCAGAACTACAGCATCGACCGGGACGCGACACTGAGCCTGTAAGCGCGCGCCGGGCACGGCACACGCGCACCGCGCCCATGAAAAAAGCCCGACGCCGGGAGGCATCGGGCTTGATGCGAACGCTCAGGCTCGCTCAGGGCTTGCTGGCTGTCGGAAACGGCCAGGCCGCTTGCGGGTTCAGCGTCGTCTGCGCAGCAGAGGCAGGGGCAGCGGGCGCCTTCGCGGCTTTCTTCGCGGCCTTCTTGGCGGCAGGCTTCTTGGCAGCAGCTTTCTTGGCCGGCGCCTTCTTGGCAGCGGCTTTCTTGGCTGGCGCCTTCTTGGCCGGAGCCTTCTTCGCTACGGCCTTCTTGGCTGGCGCCTTCTTGGCGGCAGCCTTTTTCGCCGGGGCCTTCTTCGCTACGACCTTCTTGGCCGGCGCCTTCTTCGCTACGGCTTTCTTGGCCGGTGCCTTCTTGGCAGCAGCCTTCTTCGCCGGAGCCTTCTTCGCTACGACCTTCTTGGCCGGCGCCTTCTTGGCTACGACCTTTTTCGCCGGAGCCTTCTTGGCCGGAGCCTTCTTCGCTACAGCCTTCTTAGCCGGGGCCTTCTTGGCCGCGGCCTTCTTCGCAGGAGCGGCCTTTTTTGCCGCCGGTTTTTTTGCAGTTGCCATCATTTTCTCCTTGATCAAGAAACAAAGAGCACTTCATGCCTGTTGGAGCACATGGAGCGATTCAGGGTGTTGGGCCTTATCCCAGCACCTTGAATGGGGTGACACACGCCGGCGCGGCGCTCTGCGGAGCCTGCGACGACGTGTGGATTCGGTTGAGCCATGGTGGGTCGTGCGGTGGTCGCGTCAATCCCAGGACAAGGCGCCGCCCGACTGGTACTCGATGACACGGGTCTCGAAGAAGTTGCGCTCCTTCTTCAGGTCGATCATCTCGCTCATCCAGGGGAACGGGTTTTCTTCGTTCGGGTACAGGGCCTCCAGGCCGATCTGGGTCGCGCGCCGGTTCGCGATGTAGCGCAGGTAACCCTTGAACATCGATGCATTCATGCCCAGCACGCCGCG
>JBFIDI010000463.1:0-4642 GCA_041581405.1 Burkholderiaceae bacterium | reverse complement strand
GGCTCGCCACCAGTGCCCCGGTCCACGGACAACATCTCGCCCAAGCCGGCAACGTCGGTGAACAGCCCGACAACCTGCGCGGTTACCGCATCCGCGTCGGGCGTCTGCACCGCGATCCGGCACACGCGCCCGCCAGGGCGCGGCGCAGGTGCAAGCACATGTTGCCGCAACCGCTCGGCCAACGCCTGCGCCAGCGGCTCGGACCCTGCGCCATCGCGCATCAGCATCCGGCGCGCGGCCCGCAAGGCCTCGCGCAGCAGCTCGGCCTCGGCGGCGTCCGGCGGCACGCCCGATGCGCGCGCGGCATCGAGCACTGCCTCGACCAGATGCATGAGTTCGGCCAATGCGTCCAGACCCAGGGCCGCGGCACCCCCCTTGACCGAATGCGCATGGCGGAACATGGCGTGGATGCCATCGGATTCGGCCGCCGCCGCAGCCTGGGACAAACCCCGTTCGATCGCCGCCAGGTTCGCGATCGCCTCGTCGACGAAAATGGCATCGGGCGACATCACGGACCCGCGCCTGCCAGTGGAACAAGCGCGCCCGTTCTTCGTGTTGCCACCGCGCTCACTGGGCCGGCGGCCGGCTGGCCCCTGCTGCGCCGCAACAGCACGCGGCGCGACGATCCGGGCCCGCACGCAATGCCAACTATTACCCGATATGCGAACACCATTGCCCATGCCACGCAAGCGGTCGTTGCGCACCGCGGCTCGGCGGACCATGGCACTAGAATTTGCACGGAACAAGGTTATCAGGAAACCGCCGCCCGGTGGCTGCTCTGATGCGACCCAGCGAAGACGGATCGGCCCATCCTCCGTGCTGGGCATCCCCACGCAGCACCTTGCGAACAGGACCCTCATTTCCCGCATGCACGACGAGACACACCACAGCGCGATCCGGATCCTGCATCTCGAAGACTCGGCCGTCGACCACGCCCTGGTGCGGCGTGCCCTGGAGCGTTCCGGGCTGGAAATCACGATCGACCATGTCGAGACCCTGGCCGACTTCGTTTGCGCGACCCGCTCGCAGACCTACGACGCCATCGTCGCGGACTACCGGCTGCGCGGCTTCACCGCGCTCGACGCCTGGGATGCGCTGAAGGCGCACGCCAACGCACCGCCCTTCATCCTGCTGTCGGGCGCCATCGGCGAATCCGCCGCCGTGGCGGCGATCAAGCTGGGCATGAGCGACTACCTGCAAAAGGACGACCTCGGCAAGCTCGCACCGGTGGTGCTGCGCGCGATCGAAATGCAGCAGACCCGCCTGGCCAAGGACCGCGCCGACGCGGAACTGGCGGTGTCCGAACGCAGGCTGGCCGAATTCGCCGAGCACCTGCAGTCCACGATCGAGCAGGAGCGCGCGTCGATCGCGCGCGAAATCCACGACGACATCGGCGGCGCGTTGGCCGCGGCCAAGCTCGACCTGGCCTGGATCGGTCGCCACCTGACCGATCCGGTCACGCTCGGCCACGTCACCGCGGCCACCGAGATGCTGCAGCATGCGCTGGGCGCGAGCCAGCGCATCATGATGAACCTGCGACCCGCCATCCTGGACCAGGGCCTGGCGGCCGCCGTGGATTGGCTGGCGACCGGCTTCGAACGCCGCACCGGCATCCGTACGGTGTTGCGCGCCGGCCAACCCGGCCATGAATTGCCGAAGTCGGTGCAACTGACCGCCTACCGGACCGCGCAGGAAGCCCTGACCAACATCGCCAAACATGCCCGTTGCGATCTGGTGACCATCGACCTGACCGACAGCGGCAACGTGCTGACGCTGGAGATCAGCGACAACGGCCAGGGCATTTCCGCCGCGGAACACGGCAAGCCCAAGGCCTACGGCCTCAAGGGCCTGCAGGAACGCGCCAAGTCGGTCGGTGGCTGGCTCGACATCAGTACCAGCGTAGACAAGGGAACATCCATCATCCTGTCCGTCCCGCTGGCGGCAAGTGAAACGGACAGCAAGGAGACAGCTGAATGATCCGCGTAATACTCTGTGATGACCACGCCGTCGTGCGCCGCGGCATCCGCGACACACTGGCCGATGCGGTCGACATCCAGGTCGTAGGCGAGACCGGCAGTTATTCGGAGGTGCGAGACGCATTGCGCAACACCCCGTGCGACGTGCTGGTGCTCGACCTGAACCTGCCGGGCCGCGGCGGACTGGAGGTGCTCGGCAGCCTGAAAGACGCCGACATCCAGGTCGGCGTGTTGATCGTGTCCATGTACCCGGAAGACCAGTACGCGATCCGTTGCCTGCGCGCCGGCGCCCAGGGTTATGTCAACAAGGCCGGCGACCCGAGCGAACTGGTGGCGGCCGTGCGCACGGTGGCGCAGGGCAAGAAATACGTCAGCCCGGCCGTGGCGCAGATGCTGGTCGACAACCTGCATGCGCCGACCAACGAGGTGCTGCACGCATCCTTGTCCGAACGCGAGATGCAGACCCTGCTCAAGATCGCCTCGGGAAAACGCCTGTCCGACATCGCCACCGAGCTGATGCTCAGCCCCAAGACGGTCAGCGTCTACCGCTCGCGGGTGCTGGAGAAACTCAAGTTGTCCAACAATGCGGAACTGACGGTCTACGCCATCCGCAACAACATGGTCTGAATGCGCCGCGTCAGCGGTTGAACAAGTCCATCATGCGTTGCAGCAGCGCCGCAAACGGCTGCTCGAGCATCGGCAACATCACGGCAACGCCGATCAGGCCGACCGACAAGGTGATCGGAAAGCCGATCGCATAGATGTTCATCTGCGGCGCGACCCGCGACACGATGCCCAGCGCCAGGTTGGCGAACATCAGCATCGCGACCACCGGCAACGAGATCCAGAACGCACTGGCGAACAAGTCGGCGCCCAGCCGGTACATGCCGAGTTCCTTCAGGGCCACCAGGAAATTCTGGTCGACCGGAAAGGCCTCGAAGCTGTGCATCACCGCCATCAACACCATCAGGTGGCCGTTCATCACGATGAACAGCAGCACCGCCATGTTGTTGTAGAAGCGCCCCATCGCGCTGGACTGGGCGCTGGTCGACGGATCGAAAAACGCGGCGAAGCCCAGGCCCATCTGGAAACCGACGATCTGGCCGGCCAGTTCGAACGCGCTGAAGATCAGCCGCGCGGCGAATCCGATCGCCAGGCCGATCCCGACCTGCTGCACCACCGCGCCGAGCGCATCCGGTCCGTTGATGTCGATCAGCGGTTGCGCGGGCATGCTGGCCTGGGCGGCGAATGCCACCAGAAAGGCCAGGCCGATCTTGGCGCGCATCGGAAACGAGCGGGACGAGAACACCGGCGCCGCGGTGAACACCGCCAGCACGCGCAGGAACGGCCACAGGATCGGCGACAGCCAGGCCATGATCTGCGCCTCGGAAATCGAAATCATGGCGTCGCAGCGTGGGCGCGCCGCGGCGCCGTCATCCGGCGGCCTCGCACGGGCGTGGGCAAGTCATTCACGGCCCGTCAGATCAGCGAGCCGGGAATCATCTCGATCGTGCGCCGAATGAAATCCACCAGCATGCTGAGCATCCAGGGCCCCGCGATCGCCAGCGCCAGCATCGCGGCGACCAGCTTGGGAATGAAGGTCAACGTGGCCTCGTTGATCTGCGTGATCGCCTGGAACAGGCTGATCACCAGGCCCACCAGCAACACGATGCCCAGGATGGGCGCGGCCACCATCAGCAGCGTCAACAAGGCGTCCTGCCCCATCGTCAACACCATCTGCGCGTTCATCGCGGCACTCCCGGTCCCGTCACGGCGCGAAACTCGCGGCCAGCGAACCCACCAGCAGGTTCCAGCCGTCGGCCAGCACGAACAGCATCAGCTTGAACGGCAACGCGACCAGCACCGGCGACAACATCATCATGCCCAAGGACATCAGCACGCTGGCCACCACGATGTCGATGACCAGGAACGGAATGAAGATCATGAAGCCGATCTGGAACGCCGACTTGAGCTCGCTGGTGACGAAGGCCGGCACCAGCACGCGCATCGGCACCGTCTCGGCGGTGGCGCCGGGTTCGAGCTTGGCCAGCCGCACGAACAGCGCCAGGTCGGATTGCCGGGTCTGCTTGGCCATGAACTGGCGCATCGGCGCCTCGGCCTTTTCCAGCGCCTGCTCGAACGGCATCGCATTCTTGCTGTACGGCAGGTAGGCCTCTTCGTACACCCGGTCCAGCGTCGGACCCATCACGAACACCGTCAGGAACAACGACAGGCCGACGATGACCTGGTTGGGCGGCGACGACTGCGTGCCCAGCGCCTGGCGCAGCAGCGACAACACGATGACGATGCGCGTGAATCCGGTCATCATCAACAGCACCGCCGGCAGGAACGACAAGGCGGTGAAGAACAGCAGCGTCTGGATCGGCACCGAAAAACTGGTGCCGCCGGGCCCGCTGCCGACCAGCAGCGGCAACTGGCCGGGCTGCTGCTGCGCGACGGCCAGGCCATGGATCAGCAGGCCGGCGGCCAGCAGCGCGGCGCCGCGCACGGCGGCGGGCAGGCGCTGTCGGCCCCGGCAAGGAATCGAACCCGACACGCGATGCACCTTTCAGGACCGCTCGGCCGTTCGCGCCAGCGGCGCCGCCGCCTGCGCGGCGGCCAGGTCGAAACGCTCCGTCGCAGCCGGGGCCGTCGCGGCCGGGGCC
>JBFIDI010000462.1:0-4646 GCA_041581405.1 Burkholderiaceae bacterium | reverse complement strand
GCGGATCCCAGTCGCCGCTGACGGTCACGCCGGGCAGGTTGCGGTCGACCGCGAGATACAAGGCGTCGCGCTGCGTCGCGCCGGGCTTGTCCAGCGTGCACAACACGCCGTAATAGTCGGCCGCGCCGGCGAGCGAGGCGAAGATCTTGCGGCCGTTGACGATGTAGCCGCCATCGACCTTGCGTGCCAGCGTGCCGAACGGTGCCTTGCCGGCCGCGGCGGCGCCACCTTCGGAGAACGGCTGCGAATACACCTTGCCTTCCTCGACGATGCGCTTGTAGTGCATGGCACGGTGCTGCTCGTGGCTGGCGCGCTGCTCGGCAGTCATCTCCAGGTCGTCGGCGATGAAGCCGGTCCACATGGTCGAGCTCACATGCATGTTGAGCGTCAGTGCGGTGGCGCCGCAATGGCGGCCGATCTCGGCCGCCGTCATCACGTAGGTCGCGAAATCGGCGCCCCAGCCGCCGTATTGCTCCGGCACGCAGATGCGCAGCAGCCCGGCGGCATGCATGTCGGCGTAGTTCTCGAACGGGAACACCGCGTCGCGGTCGATCTGGCTGGCACGCGGCGCAAACCGGTTGCGGCCGAGGTCGGAGGCGATGGCCAGCAGTTTCGCCTGCTTGTCGGTCAGCGCGGTGTAGTCGCCGGCGATCGACGGCGGCTGGTAGCGGCTGTTGGTGGAAGCTTGGGGGGCGGTCGACATCGATGGGTCCTCCTCAGGCGGGAAAATGGGCCTGCATGAACTGCAGCACGGCGGCGTTGAAGGCCTCCGGCCGTTCCATGTTGGCCAGATGGCCGACCGCGGGCAGGCACAGGTACTGCGCGCCGGGTATGCGCTCGGCCATGCGGCGCATCACCGAAGGCGAGGCATTGCGGTCGTGTTCGCCTGCCAGGCACAGGGTGGGCACCGCGATGCGCGCCAGGTCGTCCAGGCGGTTGAACGCGACGATGGCCTGCAGCGCGGCCCGGTAGCTGGCCTGCGGAACGGCCGCCATCACCTCGCGCGCCAGTTGCAATGCCTGCGGGTCGGCATCGGGCGCCATCATCGCGGGCACCAGCTGCGCGGCCAGCTGCGCCATGGTCTGGCCGGCGTCGAGTGGCGCGAAGCGGTCCCGCAGGAACTGCTGCTGCCAGTTGCCGTCGGCGCGGCCGAAAGCGGGCGAGGTGCCCGACAGGATCAGGCCGTGCACCCGCGCCGGAGCCATGGCCACCAGTTCCTGCGCCACCATGCCTCCCATGCTGTGGCCCAGCACGATGTTGCGATCCGCGCCGACATGGTCGATCAGCGCAGCCAGCGCTGCGGCCAGCGTGCCCACCGTACACGGCTCGATCGCCGGTGTCTGCCCGTAGCCCGGCATGTCCCAGGCGATTGCGCGGTAACCGGCCGCCGCAAGGGCCGGCAGGTTGTCGCGCCAGGCCTGCTTGCCGCCGCCGACACCGTGCAGCAGGAAGACCGCCGTCGCGCCGGCTCCGCGTTCGATGGTGGCGGGCAACTCGCGCATCGCAGTCATGCCGGCGGGCTCAGGCGAGTTCGCCCTGCAGTTGTCCGCGCGCGACGACGACGGTGTCGTCCAGCGTCACGGTGCAGCCGCGCAGCGGCAGGTCGAAATGGCCCAGGGTGTGGCGGCCGGCGACCTCGTTGGCGCCGGTGGAGTACAGGAAGTTGCCGGCGAAGGCGCGCAGTTCGGTGCCGTTGAAGTCGTTCTTGTCGTAGAAGGCCATCGCGTCCCAGCGCGCCGTCGGGTTCATGCCCCAGCCCACGTGCGACACCGCATAGGCGGCGCGGTCGCCCCAGGCGGCGAAGTAGCTGCGCATCAGCTCGGCGTCCAGGTGCTGTCCGGCGATGTCGGTGACATGGTCGTCCTGCACCGTGAGCACGACCGGCTTTTCGAGATACCGCTTGAAGGTCAGGTTGACGTCGCCTTCGGCCATCACCAGGCGGCCGTGCACGCTGCCGGCGGCGGGGAACGCCAGGCACAAGCCGCCCGGCCAGTGCGAGATGCTGCCGGCACGCGCCGTGTAGCCCCATCCGCCACCCACCCGCGCGTGGGCCAGGTCGATCGCCAGGTCGGTTCCGGCATCCGAGGTCACGTGCATCCGCCGCGCACTCTTGAGCAGTCGCATGCCGGCCTTGACCTTGGCCTCCAGCGCCGGATCGGGTGCGCAACGCTCCAGCACCTCGGGGTGTTCGTTGGACACCATCAGCACCCGCGCACCGCCGCCCAGGATCTGCGGCAACTCCGGTGCATGCAGCAGTCCCTCGACCGTCAGGTCGGCGACGAAGCCGCTGCCGGCCAATGCGGCCACCACCGGCGCCAGGCCGCCGATGGCGTCGGACGCGCCGGTGGAGCGCACCGGCACCGGTGCCTGCAGGCGCGGGCTGGGCCGCACGACATGGAACACCTGCGCGCCCAGGCCGAGCAAGGCCAGTTCGGCCAGCTGCACATTGACCGGCCGCGACTGGCTCTCCGACAGGATGGCCGCGACCTCGCCCGGTTGCACGCCGCACAGCCGGAACACGTCGGCAAAGGCGTCGATCCACTTCGCCTCGATTCGTTGCTGCATCATCGGCGCTGGCCCTCCCGCTGCGTCACAGCCGTGAACCCAGCGTGAAATACGCACCGGCATGGAACAGCAGCGGTGCGGTCTCGGCATGGGTGTATCGCTCGACCTCGGCGATGAACAGGCAATGGTCGCCCGCCACCTGGTGCGAGACGCGGCGGCATTCGAACCAGGCGGCCGAACCGTGCAGGTAGGGCATGCCGTCCTGGTTCTCGGCATGCGCCACCTGGCTGAACTTGTCGGGTGCCGGCGAGGCAAACAGGCGCGAGGTTTCGACCTGGGCCTCGGTCAGCACGTTGACGACGAAACGCTCGTTGCCCTGGAACACCGGCAGGCTGGCCGAGCCCAGGCGCAGGGCCCAGGTGATCAGCGGCGGGTCGAGCGACAAGGCGCCGAAGGAGTTCGCCGTCAATCCGACGAAGGCGCCGTCCTGCGCCCGTGTCGTGATGACGGTCACGCCGGTGGCGAACTGCCCGAGCGCCACGCGCAGGGCGCGATTGTCTCGGCCGGCAGCGGGCGGCGGCGAAAGCGGTCTGGAAATGGAGGCCATCTGGCGCCATCATAGAGGAGGCGCGGAGCCTGCCCGGCCGGCACTGGGTTATGCTTCCCGCTTCGCCTTGCCCCGCGCCCGCATCCGATGAACGACAGCCCTGACGATCGACAGCATTTCACCCAGGCCGTGACCCAGCTGGGCGAGCGCCAGGACGTGGTGGCGTCGAAGGCGATCTTCAACAGCCAGGGTCTGAAGGTCGTCGACAAGGGCACGCTCATCAACGTGGGCCTGTACGAGCGGCTGATGCGACACACGCTGAGCGCGCCGCTGGAGGATTCGGTCGTCAGCGCCAACGGGGTCTCGGGCGAGTCGCTCAAGCGCACCGCCGCATCCATCATGGAAGAGGTGCCGTTCTTCGGCCGGCTCGGACCCGAGGGCCCGCAGCGCAAGCTGCTGCTCAACGTGATCGAGACCGTGCCGCTGCCCGAGGCGATGGCATTCCAGCTCACGGTGGCGCGTGACGTGCGGCCGGAGATCTACATGAATCTGGTGCGCACGGCGCTGGTGGCGATCTGGCTGGTCAACAAGCCGCCGCTGGTGTCGCGTTTCGACCTGGGGATGGCGGCCGCGGCCGGCCTGTTGCACGACATCGGCATGCTGCACGTCGACCCGGTGCTGCTGCAGCCGGCGTTCCGGCTCAATCGCGACCAGCGCCGCCAGCTGTATTCGCACCCCCTGCTCTCGACCACCCTGGTCGAGCGCCACCACCAGTACCCGCGCGAGGTGATCCGTGCGGTGTCCGAACACCAGGAATACCTGGATGGGTCGGGGTATCCGCGCAACCTCGCCGGTGATGCGATCAGCGCGCTGGGACGGGTGATCTGCCTGTCGCAGGTGGTCGCGGCCATGTTTGCGCCCGGGCGCAGCGCGCCGGAGATGCAGTTGTCGGTCCTGTTGCGTCTGAACGCCCACCGGTATGACCCCGACCTGTCGGCCCGCGTGTTGTCCATGGTGCAGCCACAACTCGATGTGCTCAGTGCCGCCGTGGTGCTGCTCGACGATCCGGTGGCCCTGCTCGGCGAGATCGACGCCATCCTGGACCAGCTGCCGTTCGACCTGGCCTCCGAGGGGGCGATGACGTCGGCACGTGGCGATGCCATGGCCCTGGTCGCCGACCATGGCCTCAAGCTGCGGCGCGCGCTGGCCGGCGTGGGTGCCGTGCCCGACCAGCTGGCGCAACTCGGCGACGCGCTGCAGGACGAATCCGTACAGACCGAACTCACGCTGCTGGCGCGGGAGGCCAGCTGGCAGCTCCGCACCCTCGGGCGCGAGGCGCGCAGACGCTGGCGCAATGGCGCCGACGAGACCTATCCGGAGCCGATGCAGCAATGGCTGGACCGGATCGACGCGCTGGTGGCGGCGGTCATGGGCCCGCAGCCCGAACCGCTCGCCGAGCCCGCGCCCAGCCAGCTGCCGACCGACGCCGCCGGGCGTGACCCGGCCGCGACGTGAGCCACGGCGCTCCTGCCCCCGACCTGCGCGCGGCGGGCGCGAGGCCGCGCCGGCGCCCGCGCGCGGGTGGCGCCGATCG
>JBFIDI010000461.1:0-4659 GCA_041581405.1 Burkholderiaceae bacterium | reverse complement strand
GGCGATCAGGCCTGCGCCTGCGCCAGCTGCGCGGGGGTCTTGTATTTCTGCACCTCCGAGAACCGCTTGACCAGATAGTCGCCCGCCAGCACCGGCGAATATCGCGGCGGGTTGTCGGCCGAATGGCAACTGGGCAGGCAGGCCACGGGCGTGTGGTACTCCATGTTGAAGAAGGTGGGAATGGAGAAACGTTCGCGCCCGGTGCGATTGACGACCCGGTGCGGATTGGAGACATACCGGTCGTTGGTCCAGACCTTGAACATGTCGCCCAGATTGACCACCAGCGTGTCCTCGATCCATGGCGCGGCGATCCACTCGCCGTCGCGCTTGCACAGCTCCAGCCCGCCGATCGGGTCCTGGGCCAGGATGGTGATCATGCCGTAGTCGGTGTGCTTGGCCGCACCGAGCTCCATGTCGGTCGGCGATTCCTGCGGCGGGTAGTGGAACAGCCGCGCCTGCACCATCGGCTTGTTGCACCACTGCAGGAAGAATTCCTCGCGCTCGCCCAGCGCCAGCGCGAACAGGCGCAGCAGCCGCTTGCCCAGCGCCATGGTGTGGCCGACATAGGTCTCGGCCGCGTCCTTCAGCCAGGGCGCGTCCGCGGGCCAGCGGTTGGGGCCGTGCAGCGGCAACCCGGCCACGACGTCCGGATCGTCCAGCGGCAAGTCGACCCCCACCTCGTAGCTCTCCTTGAGATCGGGCTTGTGGCCGGGATGCTGCGTGACACCGTACGGCATGAAGCCACGGCGGAAACGCTCGTCGATCTTGTCGCGCAGCCGTTCCTCCATCGACCGGGCGAAATACCGGCGCGTGGCATCGAACACGTTGTCGACCACCACGCGGGGAATGCCGTGCTGGCGCACGTACAGGAACCCGGTGCTGGTGCATACGGCATCGAGCTGGCGCACGAGATCGTCCGGTGATCCCCCGGCGATCCAGTCGCCCAGGTCGAGGATCGGAACCTCGGTGGCCGAGGCGCGCCGTGGCAAGGCCGTGAACTGTTCCGTCTGCATGGTGTGAACTCCTTTGAAATGATGGGTGGTGAAGACGTACGGATCCATGCCATGCGCTGCGGCATGGCCTTCGGGCGGGGCCGGCCGATCCGTGCCGGGCCCGCGGGCAAGAGGAAACTCAGGAGCCCCCGGACAGGTCGCTGTGCGTGTCGGTCCAGAAGATCACCCGGCGCGCGACGAAACGCATGGCCGCGTGTAATACGATGCCGATCAGCGACAACACGATCAGGATCGCGAACATGCCGGCCGCGTCCATCGAGAAGTTGCGCTGCATGATCAGGTAACCCAGCCCCGCCTGCGCACCGACGAACTCGCCGACGATGGCACCGATGACGGCCAGCACGATGCCGATGTCCAGCCCCACGAACACGAAGGGCAAGGCATGGGGCACCCGCACCATGCGGAAGATGTGCCACTGCGACGCGGTGAATGCGGTCAACAGGTCGATCTGGTCGCGCGGCGCCGAGCGCAGTCCGACGATGGTGTTGGCCAGCACCGGGAAAAACACGATGGCCGCCGTGATCACGATCTTGGAAGTGGCGCCGAAGCCGAACCACAACACGAACAGCGGCGCGATCGCCACCTTGGGCATGGTCTGGAAGGCCACGACATAGGGGTAGACCACGGCCTCGAGCAAGGCACTCTGGCCGATCGCCGCACCCAGCAGCAGTCCCAGCAGGGCACCGATGGCGAAACCAGCCAGGATCTCGTAGAGCGTGACCCCGCCGTGCGTGAGGATCTCGCCCGAGGCCAGTCCGCTGTACAGCGCCTGCACCACGCTGGCGGGCGGCGGAAAGATCAGCGGCGAGACCTCGAGCAGCGTGACCAGGAAATGCCACGACAACACCACGCCGACGAAGACAGCGGCCACCAGCATCCGCCTGCGGGCCGGTGTCAATCCGCTGCCATCCACGGCCGCGACCGGGGGCGGCGCGGCCGCCGGCGTATCGGGCGCGGGTGCGCGTTGCGCCGGCGCCGGCACGGCACCCGGCTTGCGCGGGGCCGGCGCCGACGCCATGGTGGTGGTTCCTTCTATGGCGGCCATCAGTCGAGTCCTCCGCTGGCATTGAGATTGGCGCGGATCGACGACACATAGGCGCCGAACCGGTCGGTGTTGATCAGTTCGAGCGTGCGCTGGGCAGGCAGGTCCACATCGACGACCTGGGTCACGCGCCCCGGGCGCGGCGACATCACGACCACGCGGTCTCCAAGGAACACCGCCTCGGGGATGCTGTGCGTGACCAGCATGATGGTGGCGCCGGTGCGCTCGCGGATCTTGAGCAGTTCCAGGTTCATCGTTTCGCGCGTCATGGCGTCCAGCGCGCCGAAGGGCTCGTCCATCAGCAGCAGCAGCGGGTCGTTGACCAGCGCGCGGGCGATGCCCACGCGTTGCTGCATGCCGCCGGACAACTCGTTCGGGTATTTGGTGGCGAAATGCTCCAGCCCGACCAGTTGCAGGTAGTGATGGGCCCGCGCCAGCGCGGTGGCCGGGTCTCGCCCCTGCACCTGGGCCGGCACCAGCACGTTCTGCAACACGGTGCGCCAGGGCAGCAGCACGGGCGCCTGGAACACGACCCCGACGTCGCGCGTGGGGCCGCTGACGGCGCGGCCGTCGAGCAGGACGCGGCCGCTGCTGGCCCGCTCCAGGCCGGCCAGGATACGCAGCAAGGTGCTCTTGCCGCAACCGCTGGGGCCGACGACCGTGACGAACTCGCCCTTGCGCACCGCGAAGCCGACGTCGTGCAAGGCGGTCACGGTGCCGCCGTCCTTGGAGCGGAAGGTCTTGTGCAGTTGTTCGAACGCGAACGCCGCCGGGGCTTGCGCGTGCGCGGGAGTGGGAGGCCTGTCGGCGAGTGCATGCATGTCGGTGTTTTCCAATCCGTTCATTCGAGGCGGTCGAATTCTTCCTTGAGCAGTTCGATGAAGATGGCGGCAATCGGGCTGGGATTGCGGCCGTCGAAGATGCACAGGCTCAGGTGCTGCGGCTTCACGTGCGGATCCTTGATGGGCACGTAGCGGTAACCCGGACCCTGCAGCGGCTCGCCCACGCGTGCGTTGACGATGGCCAGCGCCAGTCCTGCACGCGCGACCGAGCGCAGCAGGTCGTAGGAATTGCTGACCAGGGTCTTGCGCGGCTTGATGCCGGCCTTGGCGAACATCTCGTCGTAGACCTTGGCTCCGATGCGTGCGTCCGGATAGGCAATGCCGTATTCGGCGCAGTCGGCCAGGCGCACGTGCGGCTTGGCCGCCAGCGGATGGTCGTCCGACACCAGCACCCGCGTCGCCAGCTGGCGCTGGTACACGTGTTGCACATGCAGCACGGCGGGCGCGTTGAACGCGATGGCCAGGTCGAGTTCGTCCTGGCCCACCATCTCGACCAGCCGCGGCGAACCGGCGGACTCGATCTCGTAGCTGATGCCGGGATATTGCTGGTTGAATCGCGACAGGAAACCCGGAATCGAGTCGCGCGCAAAGGTCTCGGGGATGCCCAGGCGGATCTTTCCCTTGCGCAGCCCCTTGAGCGACTCGATCTCGGAGCGCACCCGTTCGAACTCGCGGTCGGTGTGCACCACGTAGCGCATCAGGCTCTCGCCGGCCGCCGTGAGCTTGAGCGTGGAACGGCCGCGGCTGCGCTCGAGCAGGGGCGCGCCGACCTCCTCCTCGAGCAGCGTGATCTGGCGACTGATCGCCGAAGCCGCGACGAACAGGCGCTCGGAGGCCGCGCGCAACGAACCGCTGCGCACCACCTCGGCGAAATAACGCAGGGCATTGCCCGGAATCACGCGGCACTCCACTGCCCGGGCGCCCGGGCCACGAAGGCATCGAGCCGGTCCAGCGCTGCGCGCCGCTGCGGCTCGGGCAGGAACGATGCCTCCAGGCTGTTGCGCGCCAGCTGTACCAGCTGCGACGGCGCCCAGTCGTAGGCCTGCTGGCATTGCAGGAAGTTGTCGTTGATGTAGCCGCCGAAGAAGGACGGATCGTCCGAGTTCAGCGTGACGCACAGACCCGCCTGCAGCAACCGGGGCAAGGCGTGCGTGGCCAGGCTGTCGGAGACCTTGAGCCGCAGGTTCGACAACGGGCACACCGTCAGCGGCGTGCGGCTCGCCGCCAGTTGTCGCAGCAAGGCCGGGTCGTCGACGCTGGCATTGCCGTGGTCGATGCGGTCCACGTGCAGCAGTTCCACCGCCTCGCGTACATAGGAGGCCGGCCCCTCCTCGCCCGCATGGGCAACGACACGCATGCCGCGGGTGCGGCAGTGCGCAAAAAAGCGCTCGAACTTCGACGGCGGATGGCCGACCTCGGCGCCGCCCAGGCCGAAACCCAGCAGATGCTCGGCCCAGGGCATGGCCTGCTCGAACAGGGTGAAGGCCTCGGCTTCGCTGCGGTGACGCTGGGCCAGCAGGATCAGTCCGCTGGACAGGCCGTCTTCGCGCTGCGCCTCGCGCATCGCGGCCAATACGCCTTCGAGCACGGTGTCCATGGCCACGCCACGCGTGGTGTGCCCCTGCGGCCCGAGGAACAACTCGGCGTGGATGACGCCGTCGGCGTGCGCGCGCCGCAGGTAGGCGCGCGTCACGTCATGGAAGTCCTGCGCATGCACCAGCACGCGACAACCGTCGTAATACAGGTCGAGGAAACTCTGCAG
>JBFIDI010000460.1:0-4660 GCA_041581405.1 Burkholderiaceae bacterium | reverse complement strand
CCTTGTCCAGCAGCACCTGGCCGCCCGAAGGCGTGGTGATCACGCTCTTGCATTCCTGGATGCTGGTGTATTGCCGGTGCCGCCCGTCTGGCATCAGGTCGATGTAGTGCAGCACCTCGTCCTTGGTGCCGTAGGGCTTGTCACCGACCTCGATCCGGCGCAGGTACTTGACCCAGCTGACCCCCTGCACGCCCGGCACCACCAGGCGCAGCGGATACCCGTTCTCGGGCCTGAGCATCTCGCCGTTCTGGCCATAGGCCAGCAACACCTCGCCGTTTTCCACCATCTCCATCGGGATGGTGCGGGTCATCGACGAACCGTCCGCGCCTTCGGCCAGCACGAAACGCGCCTTGCGCAGGTCGACGCCGCACATGTCCAGCACGACCCGCAGGGGCACACCGGTGAACTCGCTGCAGCTGAGCATGCCGTGGCTGTACTGGCAGGTGGGCACCGCCACGTTGCCCCACTCCATGCCGGTGTTGGCACCACACTCGATGAAGTGAAAACGCGACACCGAAGGCAGCCGCATCAGCTCGTCCATCGTGAACACCTGCGGCTTGCGCAGCAAGGCGGGATCGGAGCCGTTGACCATCAGCCGGTGCTTTGACGGATCGACATCCCACCACCCCTGGTGGTGGCGCTCGAAATGCAGGCCGCTGGGGGTGACGATGCCGAACATCGATTGCAGCGGCGCGAACGACACCGACGACTGCGCGGTCTGGGTCAGGCCCGGGCTCTGGCGGCGCTGCACATTGGCCTCGTATTGCGACGGCTTGCCGTAGCCATCGGTCACCACGGGCTGGCCGAGACCCTTGGTATGTGCGGGCAGCTCCAGCACGGCCGGGTCGCCCTCGCCGAGCGCCGAGGCCGTGGCGGCCTGCACCCGGGTGGCGACCGCCGCCGTCGCACCCGCCGCGCCCGCGGCGACGAAGGCGCGGCGCAGGAATTCGCGCCGGCCGGCCATGACCTGGCGGATGCCCGAGGCATCGAGGAAGTTTTCGGGCGCCTTGACCAGCCGTCCGGGCCCGTTCGCATCCAGATTCACGAAAGCTCCTTTGTCATCCGACACCCGATACCTGACGGAACGCTCACGCATGCCCGGGCACGGCAACCTGCGCAGCGCAGATCACCTCGCGCAGCAGCATCACGCGCCGGCTGACGACCCGGTAGTAGATCTGCGCGCCGCAGCGCCTGCGGCCCAGCACGCCGCCGCGGTACAACACGCCCAGGTGCTGGGACATGTTGGACTGGCTCACGCCCACGCGCTGGGTCAGATCGCCGACATTCGTCTCGCCGTCGCACAAGGCGCAGACGATGCGCAGACGGGTCGAGGTCGACAGCAGCGCGAAGAGCTCTGCCGCGGTCTCGTACACCTGGTCTGCGGAATCGTCACCCATTTATCGGAACATCACAATATCAATGTTCACGCATATTAGCGGCGAATGATCTTGTGCCGCTAGGTGTTTACCCGGATCGATTCACCGGCGACAGGCGCCGTCGGCCCGGCGGGCGACCGGCAGTGGCGGTCGCAGGGCCGGTGGCCTCAGCCGTCCTGCCAGAGCACCTTCTTGCCCGAGGACTCCCAGCGCTCGTAGTGGCTGGCGTACATGTCCTCGATGCGATTGCGCTTGACCTTGAAGGTCGGCGTGATGACGTCGTTCTCCACCGTCCAGGCCGTCTTGGCGACGACGACACACTGCAGCCGCTCGTGCGGATCCAGCGTCGCGTTGATGTTCGTCACGTGTTCGGCCAGCGACTGCTCGAGTTCGCTGCGCACCGCCGCATCCGAGATGCGATCCATGTATTCGGCACCCAGCATCACGATGCCCAGCGGCTGGCCGAGGTTGGCGCCGGTCACGACACAGGCCTCGACCGCCTCGTGCATCACCAGCTTGTCCTCGATCGGGGCCGGCGCCACGTATTTGCCCTTGCCGGTCTTGAACAGGTCCTTGACGCGACCGGTGATGTACAGCAGGCCGTTGGCATCGATGCGCCCCTTGTCCCCGGTGCGCAGCCAGCCGTCGTCGGTCATGGCCTCGCGTGTCTTGCCGGGTTCCTTGTAGTAACCCAGCATCACCGCCGGGCTGCGCATCTGGATCTCGCCCGTCTGCGGATCGAGCCGGTGTTCGACCCCTTCGTAGGTCGGGCCCACGCTGCCTTGCTGGTTCTTGCCGGGCTCGGTGATGTGCGAGACCGCGAGGTTCTCGGTCATGCCGTAGCCCTCGTTGATATGCAGGCCGAGCCGGCTGTACCACTGCAGCAGGGCCATCGGCATCGGCGCCGCGCCGCCGGCCGCGATGCGGCACTGGTCCAGGCCCAGCGCCTTGATGATCTTGCGCCGGACGATGCCTCCCAGGATGGGTATCGACAGCAGGCGGTTGAGTTTTTCCGGCGCCATCTTGTGGTGCACCCCCTGCTGGAACTTCACCCACAGCCGGGGCACCGAGAAGAAGATGGTCGGGCGGGCGCGTTGCAGGTCGGCGGTGAAGGTGTCGAGCGATTCGGCGAAGAACACGTGCATGCCGGTGCGCAGCCAGCCGTGTTCGACCAGCACCCGCTCGACCACGTGGGCCAGCGGCAGGTAGGACAACATCCGGTCCTCGGCACCCATGGGCAAGCGCCGGATGCCGGCATCCAGCGCCCAGGCGAAGTTGCCGAAGCTGTGCATGACGCCCTTGGGCATGCCGGTGGTGCCCGAGGTGTAGATCAGCGTCGCCAGGTCGTCCGCCTCGCGCACCGGCGTACCGGTCACCGGGTCGCTGTCCTTGCACGCCGCGTCCCAACCGACATAGGCCTTGATGGCGTCGTCCGGCGACAGGGGGTAGCTCAGGCAGGGCATGTCGTCGGGCACACCCGGCTTCATGTGTTCCCAGCCGTCGAGCTTGCCGACGAAGCAGGCCTTGGCCTCGCTGTGCGTCAGGATCTGCCGGACGGTGTCGGCCGCCAGCGTCGGATACAGCGGCACCGAAACATGACCGGCCATCCAGATGGCCAGGTCGCTCATCATCCACCAGGCGCAGTTCTTGGACAGGATGGCCACCTTGGTACCCGGCTCCCAGCCTTGCGCCTTCAGGTACCCGGCCATGCGGCGCACCTCATCGGCGACCTGGCCCCAGGTGAAGTCCTTGACCACCCCGTTGCCCATGGGCTGGGTCAGGGCCACCCGATCGGGAGACGTCTTTTCCCAGTAATACAGTCGTTGCAGCGCCAGCATGTCGGGCGATATCGTGGTCATCGTGTCTCCTTTATCCGTCGCATCCACCGACTCTACCCACCGGCGCTGCGACGACGCACAGGGTAAATCCTGCTTCCATTCGCGGCCGCGACCGTCGTCGGGCACGCGCGGCTCACGCCGAGCCCGGCGCCTGCACCGGGCCGCCTGGCCGGATGCCGCGGCACACGGCGGCCGATGGCCGCCGGCGTCAGGCGTTCTTCAAAATCGCATACAGCTGGTCCTTGAGCGCCAGCTTCTCCTTCTTCAGCTTCTCGATCTCTTCGTGCGTGGCCGGCGTGATGCTTGCCTCCATGTTCTTGACCTTCTGGTCGAGCGCATTGTGCTGGTCGAACAGGCGCAGGAAATGATGGTTGCTGGACTTGAGCTCGGTGATCTTCTCGCGGTATTCAGGAAACATCTGACCTCCTCGTCATCGGGGGCGCAGCCATTGCACCGTCCCGTTGCATACACTGTAACCGGCCTCGCCGGCTCCCGGCTTGCGCCCGCGCAAGCCGGGCTCAGGCCGAATCCGTCGCCGACCGGTTCGACGCCATCCAGGCGATCAACGAGGAACGCATCGCCTCCTCCACCGTCATGTCCAGCGGCTCGGTCCAGCTGCGCGGCACGAACACGGTGTAGCCACCGATCATGTAGCCCATCGGCAAATAGACCGCGACCCGTTCCTCTTCGGCCAGCGGCGACGGCAGGCCCGCCATCGACTGGCGGGTCACCAGGCCGACGATGGCCAGCGGCTGCTCAGGCATGCGCAACACCACGACCTGCTGCTGGGCCTTGTTGTCGTGCGGCGAGAAATAGTCGGCGAAATTCTTGAGCGACGAATAAATGCTCTTGACCACCGGCAGCCGGGTGAACGGCATCTCGACCCACGAGAACAGGCGTGATGCCAGCGGATGCGACACCAGGAAACCCAGCATCAGGATCAGCCCCACGCCGAAAACCAGGCCCAGGCCAGGCAGGTAGAAGTCGCCGATCAGCGGCCGGACCAGCCACACGGCGATCGACTCGGCACCCGACACGAACAGGAACAGCAGATAGACCGTCAAGGCGACCGGCAGGAAGGCGATCAGGCCCCGAAAGAAATAACGGTACATGCTTTTCATCTTGTAACCCGGCAATACGTTGAAACACTGCCGACGTGCGGCGCAGCCAGCATAGCAGCCCTGCCGGCCCCCCGCGCGCGCCGTGCCCGCCGGCAGACGCATGGCCCGGTCCGACGGCCACCGGGCTTGCAAATGCCCCGGCCGGCCCCAACTGCGGAATAATGGCATCAGCGCCGGCCCATGACTACCACATCCGCAAGCGCGGTTCTGACGGTTCGACTGCGCCTGACCCGGAACTCCCCAGAGCCACAAGGCTCCATCATCCATGAATGGAATCACCGAATTCTTCAACCGTCTGTTTCGCGGCGTGCTGCGGCTGGTCCTG
>JBFIDI010000459.1:0-4687 GCA_041581405.1 Burkholderiaceae bacterium | reverse complement strand
GGCCGCCATCGCCATCGGCGGGCGACCGAGCGTCCTGCTCGTGCCCCAGCTGCCGTACCAGGGAAAGCTGGCCGACCCGTATCTTCCGCCGACCCTGGGCAGTGCCGCTGCCGCCTGCAACGTATGGATCGACCTGACCTACCCGTATATCGCCGGCTCCGAGGTCCATGCCCGCGTCATGGAGCAGGGCAAGGTGCGGTACGTGCTGGCGAGCGATCTCGACGGTGCCGGGCTCGAGCGGCTGTGCGGCAACGGGGTGCTGGAACACGTGCTGGACACGATGGAGGCGTTCAACGCCCGTACCGCCCCGCGCGCCGGCAGCACCGTGCGCATCACGACCCCACTGGGAACGGACGTCAGCTACACACTGGCCGCGTCGAAAGCGAAGAACCTGCGACGGGCCACGGAGCCGGGCATGTACATGGTGCCCGGATCCTGTGGCCTGTACCCCGAGATCGACAGCGTGGTCGGACGGATCGTCATCGAGACGGTCTTCCACGAGTTCTACACGACGCTGCAGCGTCCGCTGGTGCTGAACATCGACGGACGGATTCGATCCGTCGAAGGGTCCGGCCCGGACAAGGACCTGCTGGAGCGGGCCTTGTTGCGCGCCGGCGGCGGCCAGTTCGGCTACGTCATTCACTTCACCCATGGCGTGCATCCGATGGCACGCCTGCGGGGCGACTGCTTCGTCGAGGACATCCGGGCCATCGGCTGCAATGCGGTCGGCCTGGGCTTGCCATGGTGGGAGCCCGGGGGCGGAGAGAACCACCCCGATGCGGTGATGTCCGCGCAGTCCGTCTGGCTCGATGGCGAACCGTTGGTCGACGCCGGACACATGACGCCCCTCGCGCGCGATCAGCGCAACCCCATCCCTTGACCAGGAGCACCGTGACGATGACCACCATGACAGCAGCCCAGCTTGCCCCGGTTCGCATGCCGGTACTGCGCGCGCGCCACGCGCTGGCCGACATCTATGCAGACCCCGCGATATACGAGCTCGAGAAGGAGAGGATCTTTCTGCGCGAATGGTTGTTCGTGGCACGCGAAGAGGAACTGGCCAATCCGGGCGACTACCTCACGCTGCGCCTGTTCGACGAACCCGTGCTGCTGACGCGCGACACGGCGGGCACCCTGCACGCGTTCGCGAACGTCTGCGCGCACCGTGGGGTCGAGATCGCCTTCGGCCAGGGCAACACGGAGAAGTTCAGCTGTCCCTACCATGGCTGGACCTACAAGCTGGACGGCCGGCTGCTGGGTGCGCCCATGGTGGCCGAGAACACGACCTTCGACAGGCGCAACTGCCAGCTGCCGAGAATCCGGATGGGCCGCTGGGGCGGAAACATCTTCCTCAACTTCGCGCCCGACGCGCAGCCCTTCGACGCGTTCATCGCCGGCTACCAGCGCGACTACGACTACCTGCAGCAGGAGAAATGCAGGTTGTCGGGCAAGCTGGTCGTCAAGCTGGACTGCAACTGGAAGTTCGCGGTCGAGAACCTGCTCGACATCTATCACGTGAAGACGCTGCACGGGAACACCTTCGGCAAGGACTTCGACGCCAGCGCCGAGAACATCAAGTGCGGCCGCCACGGACGCGTCAACTACGACTACAAGGCCGCGCCGGCCGCCCCTGGTGGCAAGAGCCTGTTCGGCCGCATGCCGTGGCTGGGCGAGGGGTACGACAACTCGTTCGGCGCCACGGTGCGCATCCCGCCGAACGCGCACATGTTCGCGCGCATCGACCAGGTGCGCTACATCGTGATCTGGCCGACCGGCGTCGGCACCTGCGAGCTGATGTGTTTCCACCTGTTCCCGGAGTCGTTCTTCGACGATCCCGACTTCCAGGCCAAGGCCCAGGTCTATCTCGACTATCAGGTGGCGGTGCTCGAGGAGGATAGGCTGATGATCGACTCGCTGCAGCGCGCCATGAAGTCGCGGAACTTCACGCCCGGTCCGATGGTCGGCATGGAAGCGGCCATCCATCACGTGCTGAACGACTACATCGATCGGCTGGGGCTGCCACCCGCAGATCCGCAGGACTAGCGGGTCGTCCGGCCGCCGCGCACGGCCGGTGCGGGCACGGCGCCGCCGGATCCGGGTTCATCCGGCCGTGCCGGCCGAAGGTCCGTGCGTCCCGGCCGCGGCAAGCGCGGTGCGCGGCCTGCGGTCGTCACACCGGATAGACGACGCAGTTGGGAATCATCACCGAGTCATAGATGCAGTCGCGTGCCTTGAGCAGCAGCCCATCGCCCGTGTCGACGAACACGTCCTGGTAACGCCCCACCTGGAGCAGGCGCGTGGGTTCGTCGACCAGCGTTTCGTAGACCAGGTAGGAGGCCTGCGCCGAGATGCCGGCCTCGTCCTCGCCCAGCACCTGCATCATGGAGATATGGTGCTGCACGTAGCGCGGCGCATACATCTCGGTGTGCACGATCGCATAAGCGCGATCCTTGAGCATGCCCATGCCGTCGCACATCATCAACGAGAGCGGCAGGCCGGCCTCGAGGTTGTCGCGGGCGACGACCCGGTAGAGTGCATCCTCGGTGAAGAAGCGGGGCCAGCTCTCGACGTCTCCGCTATCGAGCGTACGGGCGTAGTCGCAGTGGAACTCGTTCATGAGGAAATAGAGCTCCCGCCGGCGCTCGGGTGTCACACGCGGTGGCGTGTCCATCGTTGGCGTTGTCGCGCGTTCCATGCTCAGAGCCCCATCATCTTGCGGTAGTGCTTGTACATCAGCCGTATCGCCCGGTCCGTGATGACCGTGTCGATCGGCTCGACGTCCTTGCCGAGCGGCGCCACGCCGCCACGGGGAACGCCTTTTTGCAGGCCATCCTGGACGAACTTGATGGCCTCGTGGTCGTCGATGCCGAGGAAGCCGCCCGGACCGAAGATGTTGTTCTGGCGCAGCCGGTGCTGCGTCATCTCCGGTGTGTCGTCCTCGTAGCCGAAGGCCGTCCAGACCAGCGTGAACTGCCCAGGGCCCGTGGGCACGATCTGTCGCGCACTCAGGATGTTCATCTGGCGCAGCAGGATCAGGTTGGGCCAGATGGTGATGGCGCTGCTGGACCAGTCGGACTTGAACTCCGGGATGAAGTCCAGCATGCGCGGGTCGGCCAGTTTCATGCCCGCCTTGAAGGAATTGATCTGTGCCTTGTGCTCGTCCAGCGTGGGCGCGACCTTGGGCTTGGCGTTTCTCAGCGCCGAATGCATGCCGCCCGGGTCGCCGACGATGCTGGTCCGGTTGCCGGCGACGAACAGACCGAAGGTGGTCAGGTAGGTGTGGAGCAGCGTGGCGTGGTACGGGTCCTTGAGGTTTTCCTGGTAGAGCTTCCAGTTGCCCTCGAGGGTGTTGCGGTGGATGCCCAGCACCTTGAGCTTGCGGCCGTCGAAGACGGTATCGAACTCCGCCAGCATCTCCTCGCCCAGGTAGTCTTCGAGCGCGGGTGTTTCCGCGCTGAACGACACGAAGATCACGCCGTTGCGGCGTGTGACGCGCAGCCGCCGCAAGCCGTGTTCGGCCATGTCGAAATCGGCCGGCAACCCTCCCTTGCCCTGGACCCCGCGCCGGAACGGCACGCCGCTCAGGCTGCCGTCGAGCGCATAGTTCCATTGATGGTAGGGACAGACGAACGAGTCCGTGTTTCCGCGCCATGAACGGCAGAACTCGGCACCACGATGCGCACACCGGTTCTCGAAGGCGTGCACGTCGCCCTGCTTGTCCCGCGCCACCACGATCGGAATGGAGCCTGCATACGAGCGGATGTAGTCGCCGGGTTGGGGCAGCTCGGCGTCCAGGCCGGCATAGTTCCAGACCGGGCCGCCGAAGATCTTCTGCTGCTCGAGCGCATAGATGCGTTCGTCCGTGTAGATCCAGTCCGGGATTTCCGCCGGATCGTCCGGCCAGTGCAGGTCCGTGAGATCTTCGACCGCACAAGGCGCTTGGGGAGGGTGGAGGGTGATGGTCTTTTCCATGGTGCCTGTGGGATGGGTTGGATCAGGTCGTCAGGCTGCTTTGTCCAGGATGTCCTGCGGCGTACTCGAGACGATCTCCGCGTAGGTCGGAATGAAGCGCCCTCCCGAGACCAGCTGCATGAAGGCCGGCTTGATTTCCGTCGCAATCAGCTTGCCGATCTGGGCGTGGACCTTGATGTCGGTCCACTCGCCGATCAGGTAGAAGTGATCGGCATCGCCGACGTCGCGGCACAACACGCCGTCCTTCACCTGCGCTGCGGACTTGTGCATCGGGTTGTCGTCCGAATAGTCGAACGCTTCGAACAGCCGCACGAACTCCTCGCCACGCCCCGGCAGGACACGGAAGTCGAAGATGTGCATGAAATTGCCCTTGCTGGCAAGTGGGACGAGAGCCATCGGGTCGCTCCTGGTTGTGAAATGTTGCTGGGTGGAATGCGGGTTGTCGTTCGGCTACGGTCTACCGACGATCCGATCGGTGTCGATGGCCAGCGCCATGCGGCTCCCGGATCGGCTGCCGCCATCCGGCGGTGATTCACGACTGCACCGGAACATCACGGCAACTGTGCCAATCGTGGTTTTCATGCCAATAATGGTACCAAAGACGGGGTAACACGTCAATATAGAGCGAAACGCTTTGGTATAGTACCAAAATTGACACACCGGTTCTGCCCATCATCGTGTCGAAAGGCTGTTTCTCATGCAATGCACGCCAGAG
>JBFIDI010000458.1:0-4702 GCA_041581405.1 Burkholderiaceae bacterium | reverse complement strand
GCGACGCGGGCGACGTTCTGGCCGAACAGGTGGCCGAGGGGGCGGATCACCAGCGCGTTGCCGCCGGTGTTGTCGGGCAGATCGCGCACCGCCATTTCGGCGACGATGCCCACGCCCATGCCCAGGCGCACATAGGTCGTGATCACGTCGGAGTCGATCGCCTCGAGCACGATGCGCGGCTGCAGGTTGCGGGTGGCGAAGGCCTGGTCGATCCGGGTGCGGCCGGTGAACGACGGGTGGTAGGTGATCAGCGGCAATTCGGCCAGGTCTTCCAGGCTGATGCGCTCGCGACCGCACAGTGCATGGTCCGCCGGCAACACCAGCATGTGCTGCCACTCGTAACACGGCAGCGAGACCAGTCCGGAGTAGGCCGCCAGCGACTCGGTCGCGATGCCGATGTCGGCGGTTTCGTCCATCACCATCTGCGCCACCTGGTCGGGCGCGCCCTGGTGCAGGCTGACGTTGACCTTCGGATAGGCCTGGCGCAGCTTGGTCACCGACGGCGGCAATACGTAGCGGGCCTGGGTATGGGTGGTGGCGATCGACAGGGTGCCGCTGTCCTGCGCGCTGTATTCGTTGCCGATGCGCCTGAGGTTGCCGACCTCGCGCATGATCAGGTCGATGCTCTTGAGCACCTGCTGGCCCGGTTCAGTGACCCGCTTGAGGCGTTTGCCGTGGCGGGTGAAGATCTCGATGCCCAGTTCCTCTTCGAGCTCGATGATGGCCTTGGATACGCCCGGCTGCGAGGTGTGCAGGGATTTGGCCGCCTCCGTCAGGTTGAGGTTGCGCCGGACGGCCTCCTGGACAAAACGGAACTGGTGCAGATTCATGTCGTAAGCGGGCCCATGGCGCCTGATTATGCCTGCCGCACGCGGGCGCCGGCTCCCGGCGCACCCCGGCTCAGCCCAGCGCGATCCGGGCCAGTTGTTCCACGATGCGCGGGTCTTCGCCGATGGCCGGTTGCAGCCGGATCCGCACGCCGGGGAGCGCCAGCGCCAGCTCCGACACGAGCTCCGGCAGGTCGTCCCGCGCGTGACGGCCGACGCCGAGGAACATCGGCACCACGACGATGTCGTCGCAGCCGTCGTCCACGCAGGCGCGTACCGCGGTGGCCAGGTCGGGCTGCATCAACTCGAGGTAGGCGCACCGTACCCGCGCGCCGGGCTCGATGTCGCACATGCGCCGGGCCACGGCCTGCATCGGCTGGCTCCACTGCGGATCGCGCGAGCCATGGGCAAACAGGATGGTGGCGCGCATCGTCAGCGTCGCAGGACCAGCCAGGTGAAGGCGGACAGCGACAACACCGAATAAATCAGTCCCGGCGCCGCCGCGGCCAGCCAGGGCCACCAGTTGCGCAGGTTGCCGAAATGCCCGAACAGGTTGTTGAGCAGGAAGAAGCTGATGCCGGTCATGACGCCGATGAAGACGAAGGTCGAGATGCCCGTGGTGCGGAAATGCAGGTAGGCAAAGGGCAGGGCGAGCACCACCATGACCAGGCAGCTCAGGGGGTAGAACACCTTGCGCCAGAGTTCGATCTCGTATCGCTGCGAGGCCTGGTCGTTGGCGTCGAGATGGCGCATGAACTGGAACAGGTCGATGATGGGCATGCGGTCGGGCTTGAGCAGGGCCACGGCCGCCATTTCCGACGTCAGCGTGGTGGGCCAGCGGAACTGCTCCAGGCTGGCGCTGCTCGCCTGCGCCTGGCCGTCCTGGTCGGGCTTGAACTCGGTGCGTTGCACCTCGTGCAGCAGCCAGGCGTCGTTGCCGGCGAACTCGCCGCTGGCCGCCTGGCTGGTGGACAGCAGCTTGCCCTTGCCGTCGAACTCGATGATCCGGATACGCCGCATGCCGCCATCGGGCTGCAGCGCGCCGACATTGACCCAGAATGCGTGTTCGCCCTGCTTCTCGCGCAGCCACGCGCCCGTCTGCCCGACCGTGATCTCGCGCAGATAGGTCGCCTTGAGGAACTGGCCGGCGCGATCGGCCACCGGCACCAGGAAGTCGCCGACCACGAAGGTCACGATCGTGAACAGCAGGCCGAGTCCGAGCATGCTGCGCAAGGCGCGCCAGGGATCCAGGCCGCTGGTGCGCAGCACGGTGAATTCCGAGTTCTGCGCCAGCCGCGCCATTGCGAATACCGAGCCGATCAGCACCGTGATCGGCAGCAGGTCGTACAGGCTGCTGACCGACAGGGTTCCCACATAGGCCAGCGCATGGCGCAGCTGGTAACCCTGCTCGCCGTTCGAGTTGACCCAGCGCAGCTCGCCCACGAAGTCGATGAACGAGAACAGCGCGAGGAAGGCCAGGGTCGTGAATCCGACAGCGGAGACGACCTCGCTGTAGATCATGCGGCGCACGGTCTTCATCGCGGCGCCACCGGAGTCTTCGTGGCCGGCGCGCGCGTGCGCGACCGCAGGCGCAGGCCGAGGTTCCAGTGCTTCATCGCCAGCACGGTCGCCGTGAGCACGAAGATGCCGCCGTGCAGGCCGATGGTGAAGCTCCAGAACTCGGCCGTCGCCGTGCTGATGCGGCTGGTGCCGAGGTTGACCAGGTTGTAGTAGGCGATGAAGGTGAACATCGCGAACAGCAGGTTGCCGTTGCGTCCGATGCGCGGATTCACGGCCGAGAACGCGAGCCCGATCAGCACGAAATTGATGGAGGCCAGCGCCAGCCCGAAGCGCCAGGACAACTCGCCCATGAACGGCGCCGTGCCGCCGGCCAGCAGGACCCGGGTCGACAACACGTGGGGTGGCAATGCGCGTGCGTCCTGCTGCGCCTTTTCATCGACCAGCACGCCGTATTCCTTGAACTCGCTGATCTTGAAGCCGGGCGAGGCGACCTCGTTCTCGAGGCGTTGCCCGTTGGACAGCAGCAGGAAGCGGTCCGGGCCGATGGTCTCGATGCGGCCGGCGCGCGCCGACGTGACGATCTGCTTGCCTTTTTCGTTGGCCGCAATGAACACCTGGCCGGCCGTCTTGCCGCCGACCGAGTCCTTGTCGATGAAGAACACGCGGTCGCCGCTGGCCGACTCCTGGAACTGGCCGGGAATGACGCGTTCCAGGTCGCCGCGTTGCTCGTAGCGATCGCGCAGGGTCTGGGACTGCTGGTTCGACCAGGGCCAGACGAAGATGACCAGCACGGCGATGGCCAGCCAGATCGGCCAGGCGAACCGCACCAGCGGCAGCACGAAGCTGCCCAGGCCCCTGCCACTGGCGAACCAGATCGTCATTTCGCTGTCGCGGTACATGCGGGACATGGTCGCCACGATGGCGACGAACAGGCTCAGCGTCAGGATGGTCGGTGCGTGTCCGAGCACCGTATAACCCAGCACCATCATGACCTCGGCCGGATCGACGCTGCCGCGCGAGGCCAGGCCCACGGTACGGATCAGGAACATCGTCATCACGACCGTCGCGAGCACCACCACCGTGGCGCCGAACGAGCGGGACATCTCCTTGTGCAGGGAAGAATGGAATAACATCGCTGTCAATGAAAGACCCGATTATGAACTTCGATCTCAAGTCCCTTGACCTCGCTCAGGCGGCCTCCCACAAGGGCGATGCGTTGCTGGTGCTGGTCCCCGAAGGCTTCAAGCCCGGCCAGGACGAACTGGGCCGGCTGATCGCCGCGGCACTCAAGGCCGGCGACCTGCAGACCAAGACCGGCAAGCTGCTGATGAGTTACCAGGTGCCCGGCGTGGCCTGCAGCCGCCTGGTGCTGGCGGGATGCGACGAGGGCACGCCGCGCCAGGTGCGCCAGGCCGTTGCCGCGGCGGTGTCCGCGCTGCGCGGCTCGTCCTGCCGCAAGCTGGTCGTGTGCCTGTCGACGCTGGCCCACGACGACGGGCTGCGCATGGCGGTGCTGGCGGCGGCCGATGCCAGTTATGTCTACACGACGACCAAGTCCAAGCCCGAACCGCGCACGCTGGAGCAGGTCACGCTCGGTGTTGCCGATGTGGCGCTGTCGCGCCCGGCCTTCGCGCGTGCGGTCGCGGCGGTGCGGGGCGTCGAATACGCCAAGGAATGGGCGAACCGCCCGGGCAACCACGCCACGCCGACGATGCTGGCCGACGCCGCCAGGCAGCTGGCCAAGGCGCCGCACCTGCAGTGCGAGGTGATGGGCCCGAAACAGGTCGCCAAGCTGGGCATGGGCGCCTTCCTGGCGGTGGCCCAGGGGTCCCACGAGGAGCTGCGTTTCATCGAATTGCGCTACAACGGCGGCGCCAAGGGCGAGGCGCCCACGGTGCTGGTCGGCAAGGGCATTTCTTTCGACAGCGGCGGCATCTCCATCAAGCCGGCGGCCGAGATGGACGAGATGAAGTTCGACATGTGCGGCGCCGCCAGCGTGCTGGGCGTGTTCCGCGCCCTGGCCGAACTCAAGCCGGCGATCAACGTGGTCGGCCTGATCGCCAGCTGCGAGAACCTGCCCGACGGCAAGGCGGTCAAGCCGGGTGACGTGGTCACCAGCATGAACGGCCAGACCATCGAGATCCTGAACACCGACGCCGAGGGCCGCCTCGTGTTGTGTGATGCGCTGACCTACGCGGAACGCCTCAAGCCCAAGGCCGTGGTCGACATCGCCACGCTGACCGGCGCCTGCGTGATCGCGCTCGGTGGCGTGCGCAGCGGCATGTTCGCCAGCGACGACGACCTGGCGGCGGCGCTGATGGCCGCCGGCGAGTCGGCGCAGGATCCGTGCTGGC
>JBFIDI010000457.1:0-4703 GCA_041581405.1 Burkholderiaceae bacterium | reverse complement strand
GCTGGTCGCGCGCACCCGCGCGCGCATCGACGACTACGACCTGGACGGACTGGACGCGCCGTCCGTCGTCGCCGGCCAGGTCGGCGCCCACGCCCGCGCGCTCGGGGGCGCCCTGCTGCCGCTGCACACCCGGTTCTTCCCCGTCAAGGACATCTTCCTGAAACAGGACCTGGCATGAAGATCTATCTCGACTCGGCGCGCGCCGACCAAAGGAAGTTGCCCGCCGGCTGCCCCGCCGTTGCCGGCGTCACGACCAACCCCAGCCTGGTGCACCAGGCCGGCCTGCCGGTCACGCTGCCGACGTACGAACACCTGGTGCAGGCCGTCGCCGATCGCGGCATCGCCGAACTGATGCGGCAGCTGCCGACAGCCGACCCCGACGAAGCCTTGCGCTGGCAGGCCCGGCTGCACGCGTTGGCGCAGCAGCACCGGGTCACGCTGACGATCAAGCTGCCCTGCCACCCCGACTGGTTGCCGGCCATCGGCGCGATGCGCCAGGCCGCGCAGCCGGTGCTGCTGACCGGACTGTCGAATCCGGTGCAGCTGTTGTGGGCGCGCGACCTGCAGGCGGCTCATGTCGCACCGTATGTCGGCCGGCTGGCCACCGACGGCCGCGACGTCTGGTCGCTGATGAAGGCCTGTGTCGCGGTGCAGGACGGCGGCGGCCCGGCGCTGCTGGCCGCCAGCGTCAAGTCGTCCGACGTGCTGGCGCAGCTGATGGCCTGCGGCGCCGCCGCGGCGACCCTGCCGCCCGAGAGCCTGGCGGCCTGGTCCGGCGATGCGCTGACCGACCGGGCGATGGCGCAATTCGCGCGCGATGCGGCACAAAGCCTGCGCACGCCGGGCCACTGAACACGCGGCACGGACCGGCCGCCGCGGCCGACTCAGTCCTTGTCCGTCGCCTGCGGCGCCGGCGCGCCGTTGCGATGCGCATCGTGGCGTTCGACGCGGTTCGCCAACGCACGCTTGAGCTTGCCCAGCGCCCCGTCGATCGCCTGGTGGGCGGTCGCCGCATGGTCCTTCACGACCACCGGCTCCAGATGCGCCAGCCGCGCCTCCAGCGTGCACTGGATCTGGTCCGAATGCGAGCTGGCCTGGGCGTTGGCGTCGACGATATGCGCCTCGACACGCGTGACGTGGTCGCGGAAACGTTCCAGGGTTTCACGCACGACGGTGTCCAGGTGCGCCGCCATGGCCTGGCGGCCGTCGACATGGGTATCGGTATTGAGCAGGACTTGCATGGGATCGGGTGTCTCCTGGTTGCCGGCGCGCCGCAGGGGCGATGCCGGTCGTTGGCGCCGCACGCCCGATGGCGCGTCGGTGGTGAGACACAGTGTAGACCCGACATGGGCAGGCCCATCCGGCGGCACGCGGCATACCGGGATCATGTCGCGTTCCCGGTTGCGGCTGCCGCCTTGTTAGTTAGCGTGTTCGTCGACCAAGGGTCCGCACAGACGAAGGGCCGCATATAGCGGCCCTTCCATTTGGTGCATCTTTCTGCTTGTTAGCGTCCAGAGCGCATATCCCAATCGCATAAGCGATGCAAATCGTAGCACATCGTGTTACAAATCAGCTGAAAAAATCCGTAGGGAGGGGTAAATGCCACAAAAAATGCGCTATCGACTCGCGCTGGACCTCGGTAGTACTTCGCTCGGCTGGGCGCTTCTTCGGCTCGACGCGCAGGATGCCCCCGTTGCAGTCATCAAGGCGGGCGTCCGAATCTTCAGCGACGGACGCAACCCGAAAGACGGATCTTCACTAGCAGTCACTCGCCGAGCGGCGCGGGCCATGCGTCGTCGCCGCGACCGCTTGCTCAAACGCAAGGCCCGCATGATGCGCACCCTCATTGCACATGGATTCTTTCCAGCTGAAGACGCGGCCCGAAAAGCACTTGAGCCACTCGATCCATACTCGCTGCGAGCCAAAGGTCTGAACGAAGCGCTTAAACCCGAGGAGTTTGCACGCGCACTGTTCCACATCAATCAGCGACGCGGCTTCAAGAGCAACCGCAAGACTGACAAGAAGGATAACGACAGCGGCGCTCTGAAGTCCGCGTTGAAGGCCTTGCATAACGCCATCAATGTGACCGGCGCCGACGGCAAACCGCGCACTGTGGGTGAATTGCTGTACCGCCGCAACATGTCTGGGCAGACGGTGCGCGCTCGCTACCGCCAGCGGCGGGTCGAGAAGGAAGATGGGAAGACTCGTATCGACAAGAGCTATGACCTCTACATCGATCGCGCAATGATCGAGGCCGAGTTCGACGCACTTTGGGCCAAGCAGTCATCACTGAACCCGCTGCTCTTCAATGACACCGCCCGTGCAGACCTGAAAGACTGTCTGTTGCACCAGCGTCCGCTCAAACCGGTCAAGCCGGGAAGATGCACTCTCATTCCCGAAGAAGAACGTGCCCCCCTGGCCTTGCCCAGCCAGCAGCGCTTTCGGATCTACCAGGAAGTGAACCACCTCTATGTATTGCGTGAAGGCCTGAGCGAAGAGCCCCTTACTCTTCAGCAGCGGGACACACTGGTGGATGCATTGGAACGCAATGGCAAACGAAGCTTTACCCAGATCAAGAAGTTGCTTGGTCTGGGAGGTGCTATGCAGTTCAACTTCGAGGATCCCAAGCGCCAGGAACTCAAGGGAAACACAACCAGCGCCGTCTTGGGCAAGCCGCAGTACTTTGGTGACGCCTGGTTCAACTTCACGCCCGAGCAACAGGATGCAATCGTGATGCAGGTGATGGAGGAAGAAAACGAAACCCGACTGATCCGATGGCTACAGGTCGAAACGGGCGTAGACGAGGCGCATGCGGAGGCCATCGCCAACGCGGCCTTGCCCGAGGGCTATGGCAGTCTAAGTGCGAGGGCGCTGGCGCGCATCCTGCCAGAGCTGCAGCGCAAGGTCACTACGTATAGCCAAGCAGTTCGGGCCGCTGGTTTTGATCACCACAGCCACATCAGTCACGCGGCCACAGGCGAAATCCTTGATGCTCTGCCCTATTACGGTGAATACCTGCAGCGCCACGTTGGCTTTGGCACGGGAAGCGCTGACGATCCCCCGGAAAGGCGGTTCGGCAGGATTGCCAACCCGACGGTACATATCGGCCTGAATCAGGTACGTGTGGTGGTCAACGCGCTCATACGACGTTACGGCCATCCCAGTGAGGTGATTGTGGAAGTGGCTCGTGATCTCAAGCAGAGTCAGGAGCAGCGCAAGGAAGACAACGAGCGACAAGCCAGGAACCAGCTACGCAATGAACGCCTGCGTGTGGAAGCATCCCGCCTATTGAGGATTCCATCGGAACGCGTACACCACGCCGACATTCAGAAACTGATCCTGTGGGAGGAACTCAGCTTTGATCCAGCCGACCGCCGCTGTCCTTACAGCGGCGTACAAATCGGCGCAGAGATGGTGTTGAGCGACCAGGTGGAGATCGAACACATCTTGCCGTTCTCACTGACGCTAGACGATAGCCTGAACAACAAAACGTTGGCCTTGCGGCAGGCCAATCGCGTCAAGGGCAATAGAACACCATGGGATGCGCGACATGATTTCGCCGCTCAAGGGTGGGACTACGCGGCCATCCTGCGGCGCGGAGAGCAAATGCCCAGAAACAAGCGCTACCGGTTTGGCGAAGACGGATTTAGAAAGTGGCTCAACGGAGCTGAAAACGGTGACGGCAAAGGCTTTCTGGCGCGCGCTCTGAACGACACTCGATATCTCAGCCGAGTCGCACGCGAATATCTGAGCCTGATCTGCCCGCAAGCCACACGGGTCATCCCAGGCCAGATGACCGCCTTGTTGCGTGCCAAGTTCGGTCTGAACGACATCCTAGGTCTGAGTGGCGAAAAAAACCGCAACGACCACCGCCACCACGCTGTAGACGCCTGCGTGATCGCCGTCACAGACCAGGGCATGTTGCAGCGCTTCGCACAAGCCAGCGCCAATGCCCGCGAACGCCAGATCAATCGGCTGATAGACAACATGCCGTTGCCTTGGCCCAGATATCGTGAACACGTTCGGCGCGCAGTCGATCACATCTGGGTCAGCCACAAACCAGACCATGGGCATGAAGGTGCCATGCACAACGATACGGCTTACACGTTGATGGGCAACGGGCTTGTCAGCGTGCACAAGACGGAGGACGGCGTTCGTCGACGGGAAGTCAGCTCGCTCAAGGTGATCGAGTTCACCAACGACATGGCCATCGCTCGACACGGCCTGCGCCCAGACGGGTCGCCCCGCCCATACAAAGGCTACAAAGGTGACAGCAACTATTGCATCGAGATCGTGCGAAACGAAAAAGGCAAGTGGGCTGGCGAGGTCATCTCGACGTTCGAGGCGTATCAGTTGGTTCGCGCGCAAGGGCTGCAGCGGCTGCGGCATCCAACTCTAAGCACGCACGGAAAGCAGCTTGTCATGCGCCTTGTCATCGGCGATTACCTCAAGGCCATTTTCAAGGGCGAACCTCGCCTGTTGACTGTCAAAAAGATCAGGTCGAACGGCGGCATCTTTGTGGCCGAGCACCATGAATCGAATGTTCGCCAACGCGAAGATGCCAAAGACACCTCCTTGATCTACGGCTCCTTCACGGCTGGTTCCTTAGCGAACGCGTCTGGACGGCGAGTTTCGGTTTCCCCCAGTGGTGAGGTTTGCGACTCCGGCTTCAAGGAGTAGATCGCATGATCGGCCGGATCGTT
>JBFIDI010000456.1:0-4723 GCA_041581405.1 Burkholderiaceae bacterium | reverse complement strand
GGCAGGTTCCCATCGGATGGTGCGCAGTCGCCGACGTGGCACGGATATGCGCATCGAGTTCGGCGTCGCTTTGCGCCGCCGGGCCCGGCGCGCGCTCGGCGGCGATGAATCCCCGCAGCGGCGAACAGCCCGCCATCTCGCGGATCATCCGGATGCCCGCTCGCAGCGTCCGGCCATCGGCCGGATCCGACAGGAACTCGAAGGCGATGCGCGGCGGCGCCTGCGGATCGGCCGAACGCAATTGCACGCGGCCGCGGCTGCGTGGCCGCAGCAGCACGGCACGCACCGCGAACCCATCCTGATAGGGGGGGCGGAACGGCCACTGGTAGGGTCCCGCGCCCGGCGGCATGCAGCGGAACAGGATCTGCACATCAGGCAGCGCCAACTCCGGCGTGGTCTTGAGAAATGCGGTCCAGCCGCTGGGCAAGTCCGTCCAGATTCCGCTGCGCGCAACATAAGCCTGCGCCAGCGACCATGCAATGCGGTCCAGTCGCATTGCACGGCGAAATGTCCCGCTGTCCTCGCGTCGGTATTCGACGCTGCTCCAGAGGTGGTCCTGCAGGTTGGCACCGACACCGGGCAGCGCTGCGCGCGCCGCGATGCCATGGCTGCGCAAGGCCTGCGGCTCGCCGATGCCCGAGAGCATCAGCAACTGTGGCGTGTTGATCGCGCCGCCGCACAGAATCACTTCGCGCCGCGCGCGTGCGGTGTGGCTCTGTTCCTGGTGCTGGTACATGATGCCGCCTGCACGCGCGCCATCGAAAACGATTGCGGTCGCGAGGGCGCCGACGGCAACGGTCAGGTTCGCACGTGCGAGAGCGGGGCGCAGGTAGGCGCTGGCGGTGCTGCTGCGCCGGCCGTCGCGCACCGTCATCTGGAACACACCCATACCGTGTTGCTGCGCGCCGTTGTAGTCGTCGGTACGCGGATGTCCTAGCTGTCGACCGGCGTCGAAAAATGCATGGATCAGTGGGTCGTCGAAGCGCGACAAGCGGGTTCCGATCGGGCCGCTCGCACCCCGGTAGGCATCGGCACCGCCCTCCCAACTCTCCTGGCACCGGAAGTACGGCAACACGTCGGCGTAGGACCAGCCTGCCAGGCCGCTGGCCGCCCATCGGTCATAGTCGGCACGGTGGCCGCGCACGTAGGCCATGGCGTTGATCGACGAGCAGCCTCCGACCACACGCCCCCGTGTGCACTCGATCTCCCGCCCGCCCAATGCGGCCTCCGGTTCGGACGCGTACATCCAGTCGTAACGCCGCTGCGGCACGATGCGCCCCCAGCCGAGCGGCAGGTGGATCCAGGGATCGCGGTCCCAGCCACCGGCCTCGAGCAGCAACACCTGCGTCGACGCATCTTCGCTGAGTCGGTTCGCGAGCACACAGCCAGCGGAACCCGCGCCCACGATCACATAGTCGTATTCCACGGCCGGGAGCGTCTCAGGTCCGGGCGCCGGTCGAGCCCGGCCTGACCCTGCGGTTGAGCGCGCTCACGCCGCCAACTCTTCGTTCACCGGTTCGCCCTTGAGCGTGATCCGCCGCAGCAGGCGTAACTCGTGCGGGTCGAACGTCGTGCGCGCGTGCAGCGTGCAGCGGTTGTCCCACATCAACACATCGCCCTTGCGCCAGACATGCTCATAGATGAACCGGGGTTGTTCGAGATGGTCGAACAACATGCCAAGCAGTTCATCGCTCTCTTTCGCCGGCGTCCCCTCGATGCGCGCCGTCATCAACCGGTTCACATACAAGGCCTTGCGCCCGGTGACCGGATGCGTACGTACCACCGGATGCACCCAGGCCGGTGCGTCCGGCGCTATGGCTTGGCCGCGTTGTGTCGGATTCAGGTTGTAGTCGTAGACATTCAATGCGCGCAAGCCGGTCAAATGCTGCCGCACCTCGGCCGGCAAGCTGTCATAGGCCTTGTAGCAGTTGGCGAACATGGTGTTGCCGCCCTGGCTTGGCAGCGTGATCGCATGGAGCATGGAGCCCTGCGACGGGAACTCGCGATAACACTGGTCAGAGTGGAACTGCATCTCGCCGTCGGGCAGGATGCCGATTAGTTTGCCGTCCTTGCGCACGTTCGACACATAGGCAATGCCTTCACGCCCCGCTTCGAGCGCGCGGATATGGCCGCCGGCGAGCGGGCCGAAGCGCGAACCGAAGCGCCATTGCTGGTCCTCGTCCAGGTCCTGGTCGCGCAGCAGCACCACCAGGTTGTCGTACCAGGCCTGAAGGATCTGCGCGAACACCTGCTCGTCCAGTTCCTCGCGCAGGTCGACACCCCGGATTTCGACGCCCAGCGCCTGGGAAAGCGGCCGCACGTCGAGCGCGGTTGCGGTTGTTGTCATGGCATGTCTCCTGTGAATGCTTTGTCCGGCTCAGCATCGTTGTCGTCTGCACCATTGCGGCCCCTCATGGAGCCGCCGCGCAGCCTGTGGGCACCGCTGCAACGGCACCATTTCCGGCACCGATTCGCACAACACTTAGAAATATAATAATATTGCCAAGGCCACCGGTCAATGGCCTGCCGCGCCGACAGGCCAGAACACCAGAAGGAGCGAGACAATCCATGAAAGCGACAACTGACTACCTGATGCTCATCGACGGCGCGTTGAGCGCGTCGGCCAGCGGTCAGTGGCTGGAATCGGTCAATCCATCCGACGAATCCTCCCTGGGACGGGTGCCCATCGCCGACGCGTCCGATGTGGACCGTGCGGTGCGCGCCGCCGCGCGTGCGCAACCGGCATGGCAGGCCCTGACCGTCACCGAACGTGGCGCCCTGCTGCGCGAGGTTGCGCGCCGCCTGCTGCAGCGCCAGGATGAGATCCTGCGGCTCGAGGTCATGGACACCGGCAACACCATCGGCAAGATGGCCGGCGACCTCGGCGCCGCCGCTGGCCAACTCGACTACTACGCCGGGCTGGGACTGGAGATCAAGGGCGAGACGATTCCCGCATCGGCGCATGCGCTGCACCTGACACTGCGTGAACCGTATGGCGTGGTCGGGCGCATCGTGCCGTTCAACCATCCGATCTATTTCGCCGTCTCGGCACTGGCGGGCCCGTTGACCGCCGGCAACACGGTCCTGGTCAAGACACCCGATCAGAGTCCACTGTCGGCCACCGCGCTGGGCGAAGTCTGTCGCGACGTTTTGCCCCCCGGCGTCGTCAACATCGTAACGGGTACCGGTGCCATCAGCGGCGACGCGCTGGTGCGCCACCCGCTGGTGCGGCGCATTGCCTTCACCGGCTCGGTGCCGACCGGACTGGCCATCCAGCGTGCCGCCGCGGAGGTCTGCGTCAAGCACATCACACTGGAACTCGGCGGCAAGAACCCGATGATCGTGTTTCCCGACGTACCCCCCGAGCAAGCGGCCGATGCCGCGGTGGCCGGCATGAACTTCGCGTGGCAAGGCCAGTCCTGCGACTCGACCAGCCGCCTGCTGGTACACGCGTCGATCCATGACGAGGTGGTCGAACGCATCGCCGCGCGGGTCGCGGCGCTGCGCCTGGGCGACCCGCTCGACCCGCTGTCGCAGATGGGGCCGATCAATTCGCGCCGCCACTACGAACGGGTCATGCATTACGCGCGCGCCGGCAGCGAAGACGGAGCGACGCTGGTGTATGGGGGCAAGCGCCCGCCCGGTGCGCAGTTCGAGCGCGGCTACTGGATCGAGCCGACGGTTTTCTCCGGTGTCACGATGGACATGCGGGTCGCCCGCGAGGAGATTTTCGGCCCGGTGTTGTCGATCCTGCACTGGAACGACGTGGACGAAGTGGTGGCGATGGCCAACGCCACCGAGTACGGTTTGACCGCCGCGATCTGGAGCCAGGACCTGCAGGCCGCACTGTCGATGGGCCGGCGCATCGACTGTGGCTACGTCTGGATCAACGGCAATTCGGCGCATCACCGGGGTACGCCTTTTGGCGGCACCCGAAATAGCGGTGTCGGGCGTGAGGAATGCCTGGAAGAACTGCTCAGCTACACCCAGACCAAGGCCATGCACATCGCTCTGCGCTGAGCGTGGCAGGGCACCAAACTTGCACGCTGCGCTGGTTTCAGCGTGCTGGCGGCGGATAACGCAGCCGCACCAGGCTGAAAAGCGCAGCGGCGCCCGCGAAACCTGCAGCCAAACCCAACGCAAGCACCGGTCCGCGACCATGCTCGGCGCCGGCCACGGCGAATATCAGTCCGACGATCACCGCCCCGAGCGTCTGCCCGGTCAGGCGCGCCGATCCGACCATCGCGCCCGCAGCCCCGGCTCGGTCCAGCGGCCCGCTGGTCAGGATGGTGTGGTTGTTCGGCGACTGGAACAGCGCGAATCCGACCCCACACAGTGCCATGCGCCAGCCAATGTCCAGGACAAGCGCGTCGGCGTCCAGCAGCGCCAGCAACGCCAGGCCGCAGGCCAGCAGGAACAATCCGATGCCGCCGAGCAGTCCGCCGGGATACCGGCCAATCATCCGGCCGGCCATCGGCGCCACCAGCACCACCGCGGCAGGCCAGGCCGTCAGCAGCAAACCGGCCTGTGCCGGACTGCGGCCCCAGTCCTCGATCAGCAGGAACGGCAGGGCCACAAAGGCCAGTGTCTGCGCCGCGAAAGATGCGACCGACGTACAAATCGACAGGGCAAACACCGGCAATCGCAGCAGATCGATCGGGAACAGCGGGCGCGGCAAGCGCCACTGGCGGCGCAGGTAGATCCATCCCGCACACACGCCTGC
>JBFIDI010000455.1:0-4731 GCA_041581405.1 Burkholderiaceae bacterium | reverse complement strand
GTGCGCCGGGTGGAGGCGGCCGCGGCCGAGATGCAGGCGCAGATCGCGCCGGGGCGCAGCGAAGTGGCGATCTGGGCCGATTTCCAGCGTCGTTTCGTTGCGCTCGAGGGCCAATACACGACGACCCGGCTGATGCAGAGCGGGCCGCGCAGCTTCCCGTATTTCCAGGAGTGTGGCGCGCGCGTGCTCGAGCCGGGCGACCTGCTGTGTTTCGACACCGACGCGCTGGGTTACCTGGGGTATGCGGTGGATTTCTCGCGCACCTTCCTGTGTGGCGCCGACGCCGCCACGCCGGTGCAGCGGCTGCTGCATGCGCGTGCGCGCGAGCAGCTGGAACACAACGTGGTGTTGATCGGCCCCGGCGTCGCGTATGCCGAGATCGCCGAGCGGGCCTGGCCGGTGCCGGCCGAACACCAGCAGAGCCGTTATTACGCGGTCGGCCACGGCCTGGGCATGTCGGGCGAATTCCCGAACATCCCGCACCGCAAGCCGGGCCAGGCCTATCCGTTGCCCGGCGTGGTCGAGCCGGGCATGGTGATCTGCATCGAGAGTTATATCGGTTCGGCCGAGGCCGGCCAGGGCGTCAAGCTCGAGGAGCAGCTGCTGGTCACCGACAACGGCTGCGAGCGGCTCAGCCGCATGCCGTTCGACGAGCGGCTCGGCGGCGGCTGACGCCGCCTGCGCCGCCCCTGCGCGGCCGCGGCGCAACGGGCCCGGCGACCACCGGCGTGCACCGCGCGCAACACTGAAAAAAGACCGCCGCCCGCGCTGTCGCAGGCCGGAGTTCTTGTCGTATGATCGCCGCCGGCGCAGCTCGGTTCGGGTCGATGACAGACATCCCCGACCGGTGCGGACAGGTCGCAGGCATCCGCCTGCGGCTGCTGTGCCGGCCCCTGGTGTCCGTCGGGGCGACACGCGCCAGACGCAGTCGCGTGCTAACCGCCTGACGGGCTTTGTTGCTTGGGGTTTGCACGATGTCTGAATATCTGAGTTCTCAGCAGGAGCAAGCGGTTGCGCGGCTGCTCGCGTCGCCGACGGCACGCACCGAATGGCCGACCTGGCTGCTGATCCCGGTGGTGTATGGCGCCTGGCTTGCGCCGCTCATCTGGTCCCGCGCGCTGGGTTTGATGGCCACCACCGTGCTGCTGATGCTGGCCTGCACCTGGTACATGTCGCTGCAGCATGAGCTGGTGCACGGCCATCCGACGCGGCACCGCAAGCTCAACAAGTGGCTGGGCATCGCGCCGCTGGCGGTCTGGTTTCCGTACACGCTGTATGTCGAAAGCCATCTGCGCCACCACAACGATGCGCACCTGACGCTGCCCGGCGTCGACCCGGAGACCCATTACGTGTCGGACGAGGTCTGGCAACGCAGCGGCTGGTTCATGCGCGCGTTGTTCGTGCATCGCAAGCGTTTCTGGGGACGTTTCCTGTTCGGCCCGGCGATGGCCATCGCATCGGTGCTGCAGGAGGCGATCGGCCAGTTCCGGGCCGGCAACTACAAGTACCTGCCCATGTGGTCGCTGCATCTGGCCATGCTGGCGGCGATGCTGTACGCCATCGAGCGCTGGACCATCGTCCCCGCCTGGTACTACCTGCTGGTGGTGGCCTACCCGGCCTTGTCGCTGGCCATGGTGCGTTCGTATTACGAGCACCGGGCGGCCGACGACTGCAAGCACCGCATCGCGATCAACGAGGCGTCGTGGCCGATGCGCCTGCTGTACCTGAACAACAACTACCATCTGGTACACCATGATCTGCCGGGCCTGCCCTGGTACCTGCTGCCGCGGGTCTACCACGCCGATCGCGATGCCTACATTGCGCGTTGCGGGGGGTTTCGCGTGGGCGGCTACCTCGAACTGATCCGGCGCTTCGGCCTGACGCCGGTCGACGCGCCGGTCCATCCGCTGGCGCGGGATCGGCAGACTTGACGGATTCGCCGCGTGCCTGGCGTCTGACGATGCCGATGTACAACGTCACGCCCGACGTGGGTGCGGCGTGGGAGGCCTTGCTCGGCGCCGTCGTCCGGGGATTGCGCCGATGCGGCTGGACGGATCCGATGCGGGTCGTGCCGGCGACCGGCGAGCTGACGGCGTTGTGGCGCGCGCCCGACCTGTTGCTGTCGCAGACCTGCGGTTATCCGCTGGTGACCGAGCTGGAACACGATGTGCAGGTGCTGGCCGCGCCCGAGTTCGGCCTGCCGGGTTGTGCGGGGGTCGACTACCGCAGCCTGATCGTGGTGCGGCAGGCAGGCGGTGCGGATTCGCTGCAGCAGTTGCGCGGTGCGGTTGCCGTCATCAACCAGTGGCATTCGCACAGCGGCATGAACGCCTTGCGCCACACGATTGCGCCGCTGGCGCGTGAGGGCCGTTTTTTTTCGCGCATCGTCGTCTCCGGCAGCCACATGGCCAGCATCGCGGCCGTGCAGCAGGGGCAGGCGGACGTCGCGGCGGTCGACTGCGCCACGTACGGCCTGGCCATGCGCGCCGCGCCCGAACGGCTGGCCGGTGTGCGCGTGCTGCAGGCCACCGCTGCCGCACCGGGCCTGCCGCTGATCACGTCGCGCGCCTTGCGCGACGAGCAGGTGCGGCAACTGCGCGGCGTGTTGCTGCGCCTGCACGAAGACGCGCCGTCGCTGATGGACACGCTGAGCGTGTTGCGCCTGCATGCGATGGCCCTGGCCGACTACGAACCGATCCGGCAGCAGGTGCGCGACGCCGCGCAGCACGGGTATCCGGTACTGGCCTGAACGCGCCATGCTTGGTTGCAACGCGCCAATCTCGAAAATAAAACTTGATGTGAATAGTCCTGCATAGGTGGTGGCGACGTTGCATGTTCGATATGCGACCAGACCTATCCAGTCAATTCAACTAATTGATGCCCTCATAGCGCAATCGTGGATTCACTAAGGGATTGTCTGTATCCTTAAAGATGAATCCGGTGGTTACGATGAGCGCGGAGACCCAGCTCGGCCTTCGCTGTCATCGTGCGTTTGCCTGTCGTGTCCGACGGGTGCACCGGAAACGTGTTTACCGATCATCAAGGAGATGCAACAAATGGCTCATCACGAAACAACAACCGAGTCCGGAATCATTCTGGACAGACGCCAACTGATCAGCGGTGCTTCCGCGGTCGGTCTGGGCGCTGCCTTCGGCAGCATGCCCGCGATGGCCCAGGGCAAGCCGAAAAAAGGCGGCACCCTGCGCCTGGGCATGGAAGGTGGCTCCGCATCGGACAGCCTGGATCCGCGCACCTACGCCGACTCGATCCCGATCGCCTACAGCCTGATGATCTGGAACACGCTGGTCGAGATCGACACCGCAGGCAATGCCACGCCCGAACTGGCCGAGAGCTGGGAGTCCAAGCCCGGCGCCATGGAGTGGGTGTTCAACATCCGCAAGGGCATCACGTTCGGTTCCGGCAAGACGCTGGACGCGGACGACGTGATCTATTCGATCAACCTGCACCGCGGCGAGACCAAGTCTCCGGCCAAGGGTCTGCTGGAGGCGATCACGGAGATCAACAAGCTGTCCGCGAACCAGATCGAGATCAAGCTCAAAGCCGGCAATGCCGACTTGCCGTTCATCCTGTCCGACTATCACATGATCATCGTGCCCAATGGCACGACCGATTTCCAGAAGGCCGACGGCACCGGCGCCTTCACGCTGACCGAGTGGCAGCCGGGCGTGCGTATCGTGTGCAAGCGCAAGGCGGGCGAATACTGGAAGCCGGGACGCGGCAACTTCGACACCGTCGAGTTGCGTTACATCGGCGACGCCGCCGTGCGGACCCAGGCGCTGATCACGAACCAGGTCGACGCGATCAACCGCGTGAACCAGAAGACGGTTGCGTTGTTGTCCAAGTCCAAGAACATCAAGATCGCACGCTCCCAGGGTGCCGGCAATCGTTTCGCCTTCGTGGCGCTGACCGACGTCGACCCGTACAAGAAGCGTGACGTGATGCTGGGCCTGAAATACGGCATCGACCGCCAGACCATCATCAAGAACGTGTTCTCGGGTTACGCCACCGTCGGCAACGACCACACCATCGGACCGTTGAACAAGTACTACGACAAGAGCCAGAAGGCCCGTCCCTTCGATCCGGACAAGGCCGCGTTCCACTTCAAGAAGGCCGGCATGTCGGGTCCGTTCGAGTTGCAGGTGTCCGAAGGCGCCTACACCGGCGCGACCGACTCGGCCGTGATCTTCCAGGAGTCGCTGAAGAAGGCCAAGGCCACGCTGGACGTCAAGCGTGTCTCCGGCGACGGCTACTGGGACAACGTCTGGCTCAAGGTGCCGTTCTGCGCCGTGTATTGGGGCAATCGTCCGACCGCCGACCTGCAGCTGTCGCAGACCTTCGTCACCGGCCAGACCTGGAACGACACCCACTATTCGAACCCGAAGTTCGACAAGCTGGTCGTCGACGCACGGGTCGAGCTCGACGAGAAGAAACGCGCCGAAATGTACGCCGAGTGCCAGCGCCTGCTGTCGGAAGAGGCGGGCATGATCTGCTTTGCGATCGGCGACGCGCTCGATGCCGGTAACACGCGCCTGCGCGGCCTGGAGCCCCATGCGCGTTACGACATGAACGACCAGCGCCTGGCCGAAAAGGGCTGGTTCGCCTGATCGTGCACCGCCGGACCCGGACCCAATCATGGATTGGTTGCAAGGGTCCGGCGCACACACACAAACAAGCGCGCGTGCGCAGGGCCTCTTCAGGGGCTTGGCAAGC
>JBFIDI010000454.1:0-4736 GCA_041581405.1 Burkholderiaceae bacterium | reverse complement strand
CTGCGCGACCTTTTCGGTCTCGTGCTGCTGGAACGCGCTCAGTCCCTGGGCCTGGTAGATACGTTCGGCCTCGTCGCTGAACAAGACCGCGTCGCCGTCGAAGGCGATACGCACCTCGCTGGGATGGGCCTCGCTGGCGCGCGCCGACTGGGGGTAGACCTGCGCTGCCGGCACGCCGGCTTCCAGCGCCGCGCGGACGTCGCTCAGGTGCGCGGACAGGAACAGGTTGGCGTGCAGGGGCTTGAGATACCGCCACGGCGGCTGGCCCCGGGTGAAGCTGCCGCGCTGGATGGCCAGGCCGTAGTGCTTGGCCGAGCGGAACACGCGCATGCCCGAGACCGGGTCGTTGCGCGACAGGATCACGACCTCGACCGGTTGCGAGACCGGGCGGGCGGGGGCGGGCGCGGCGGCGTTGTCGTCGTCGGTCTGGTTGAAGGCGAGCAGCTTGCGCACCAGCGAGAACGCGACGCCCGGCTTGGCCGGCTGCTCGAGCCGCTCGAGCTGCAGCTGCATGTAGGCCTTGTCGCGGTGCTGGCCTTCGCCCTGCTCGAACACCGTGTTTTCCTCCTCGAAGTCGAACAATGCGCGCGACGATATCGCGACGACCAGCTTGCCTTCGAGGGAGGCGCTCATGGTGCGGTTTCCGTTCGGTTCATTGGACAACCCTCCATGCTGCGCATTCCGGGATTCACCTTGGGAACGGCCCGGCGGTTCATGCCGCCTGCTGGCGCAGGAACATCCGGTAGGCCGGATTGCCGGTTTCCTCGACATGCGGGTAGTCGAGTTCGCCGAGGAAGGCGGCAAACGCCTTCTCGTCGCTCTGGGGTACCTGCAGGCCGACCAGGATGCGGCCGTAGTCGGCACCCTGGTTGCGGTAGTGGAACAGGCTGATGTTCCAGTTCGGCTGCATCAGGCTCAGGAACTTCATCAGCGCGCCCGGGCGCTCGGGGAAGATGAACCGCAGCAGGCGTTCGTCGCGCGCCAGCCCGGAATGGCCGCCGACCATGTGGCGGATGTGTTCCTGCGCCAGGTCGTCGTGGGTCAGGTCGAGCGCCTCGAACCCGTGCTTGTTGAAGTTGGCCGCGATCTTGCCGCTCTCGCCCCGGCCGTGGGTCGTGACGCCGACGAACACGTGGGCCTGGTTGGCGTCGCTGATGCGGTAGCTGAATTCGGTCACGTTGCGCGCGCCGCCGGGCAGGTCGCCGATGACCTGGCAAAAGCGCCGGAAGCTGCCGCGCTCCTCGGGAATCGTGACCGCGAACAAGGCCTCGCGCTCCTCGCCGACCTCGGCCCGTTCGGCGACGAAACGCAGCCGGTCGAAGTTCATGTTGGCGCCGCACAGAATGGCGGCGTAGGTCTCGCCGCGGGTCTTGCGGGCCGCCACGTATTGCTTGATGGCCGCCACCGCCAGCGCGCCGGCGGGCTCGACGATGCTGCGCGTGTCGACGAACACGTCCTTGATCGCGGCGCACACGGCGTCGGTGTCCACCGTCATGAACTCGTCGACCAGGTTGCGCGCGATGCGGAAGGTCTCCTTGCCCACCAGCTTGACCGCGGTGCCGTCCGAGAACAGGCCCACGTCGGGCAGGGCCAGCCGCTTCTTCGCCTGCACCGAGCGCATCATCGCGTCCGAGTCGTTCATCTGCACGCCGATCACCCTGACCTCCGGGCGCACCGCCTTGATGTAGTTGGCCACGCCCGAGATCAGGCCGCCGCCGCCGATGGCCACGAACACGGCGTGCAGTTCACCCTGGTGCTGGCGCAGGATTTCCATCGCCACCGTGCCCTGGCCGGCGATCACGTCCGGATCGTCGAACGGGTGCACGAAGGTCAGGCCCTGCTCGGCCTGCAGCGCGACCGCGTGTTCGTAGGCATCGGAGTAGCTGTCGCCGAACAGCACGGTTTCGCCGCCCAGCGCGCGCACCGCGTCGATCTTGAGTTGCGGCGTGGTCGTGGGCATGACGATCACGGCGCGCGAGCCGAGCTTGTGCGCGCTCATCGCGACGCCTTGCGCATGGTTGCCGGCCGACGCGCAGATCACGCCGCGCGCCAGTTCGTCGGCCGTGAGCTGCGCCATCTTGTTGTAGGCACCGCGCAGCTTGAAGCTGCGCACCGCCTGTTGGTCCTCGCGCTTGAGCAGGATCTTGTTGTGCAGCCGGCGGCTCAGGTTCTTGGCCGGCTCCAGCGGCGTTTCGACCGCCACGTCGTAGACGCGGGCGGTCAGGATCTTCTTCAGGTAGTCGGCGGGGGTGAGGGATTTGGGCTTCATGGGAACGGGCTTGCTGGCCTTGGATGATAAGCGCCGTGCCCTTGGGCGAAAATGCAGGCCTGCGCCGCCGCGGGCACGGGCGGCGGATCACATCTTTCTGGAGATCGACACACCATGGAATGCACCGTCAGCTGGACCGGACACGCGGGTACGCGTTCGGGCATGGGTTTTCTGGCCGAGACCGGCTCCGGCCACACGCTGGTGATGGACGGCGCGCCCGATGCCGCCAAGCCCGAGAACGGCGGCCAGAACCTGGCGCCGCGCCCGATGGAAACCCTGCTCGCCGGTGCCGGCGGCTGCACCGCCTACGACGTGGTGCTGATCCTCAAGCGGGGCCGGCACGACGTGCACCAGTGCAGCTGCAAGCTCACGGCCGAACGCGCCGACGTCGATCCCAAGGTGTTCACCGCCATCCACATGCATTTCGAGATCAGCGGCAAGGGCATACCGCCGGCCGCGGTCGAGCGGGCGATCGCGATGAGCCACGACAAATACTGCTCGGCCAGCATCATGCTGGCCAAAACGGCGACCATCACCACCAGCTTCAACCTGACCGAGGCCTGAGGGCCGCGGCTGCCGCCGCGCCGCGCTGGCGGCGCGGTCAGATCCGGTGCGCGACGGTCGTCATGACCTTGGCGGCGCCGCGCATCAATGCGCGCACGGGGGCGGGCATGCGCACGGCACCGGCGTTCTGCGCATCGCGGGCATGGCGGGCTTCGTCGTCCTTCATCTGGGCCACGATGGCGCGCGAGGCGTGGTCCGTCGCCGGCAGGCGTTGCATGTGGCCCTGCAGATGGGCTTCGACCTGCTTTTCGGTCTCCACGACGAATCCCAGGCTGACCCGGTCGCCCAGCCGCCCGGCCAGCAGGCCCAGGCCGAAGGCCCCGGCGTACCACAGCGGATTGAGCAGCGACGGGCGGCTGCCGAGTTCGTCCAGCCGCTGCCGGGTCCAGGCCAGGTGGTCGGTCTCCTCGGCGCTGGCCTGTGCGAAATGCGCGCGCAGCGCCGAACTGCGGGTCGCCAGCGCCTGCGCCGTGTACAAGGCCTGCGCGCAGACCTCGCCGACATGGTTGACCCGCATCAGCGCGCCGGACTCGGCCTTGTCGGCGCCTGACAGCTCCGTGGCCTCGTGGGCCAGCGTCGGACAGGGGCGCGACGCCCGGGGTGTCGCAAACAGCGTGCGCAGCGATGCGTCGGCGGTTGCCAGCAGCTGGTCGGTCGGGGTACGGGTCTGTTCGGTCATGGCGGCTTCCTCCTGTCGGGGCATGCCGGCGCCCTGCGGGCTGGCATGCCGTGCCCCCGATGATGGCAGAAGCCGTCGCACCGGCCGTATTTCCGGCCCATGGGCCGGGTGACGGGCCGGTGTCTGCGGGCCCGCGTCGGCCCCGGAAATCGGGGGGAAAGGGTCGGTGTTCGGGTTTGTTGCACGTCTGCAACGAAAACAGTCCGCCAGCATTTTTTTTCCGGCCATTCCTTTGCCAAACCGGCGCCCGTCTGGTGCAATACATACAACTTCCTTGAACAGGAGGTTGGCCCGGGGTTCCGAGTACCTCAGAACCGGAGCCCTATGTTTAACCTTGGAGAAACTTGAAATGAAAAAGACACTCGTAGCGATTGCTGCCTTGGCCGCTGTCGGCGCAGCTTCGGCTCAATCGTCGGTGACCCTGTATGGCCGTATCGATGCGTCCTTGGGCAGCGTCAAGACCGAAACCAATGGCGTGACGGTTGCTGATCCCGGCGCACAGATCCGTTCGGGCGGCCACACCGGCAGCCGTTGGGGCCTGCGTGGTTCCGAAGACCTGGGTGGTGGCCTGAAAGCCAACTTCCAACTGGAAAGCGGCTTCAGCGTTGACACCGGCGCTTCCGGCCAAGGCGGCCTGCTGTTCGGTCGTCAGGCTTGGGTTGGTCTGTCGGGTGGCTTCGGCTCCCTGCAAATCGGCCGCCAGTATGACCTGCTGGACGTCGCTTACGGCAACTATGACGCAATGGGCTACTCTGGCTACAGCGCCATGGGTTACGCCTTCAACAAGGGCACCGGCGGTGACATCATCGGCCGTCAGGACAACGCGGTCATCTACTCCAGCCCGAACATGGGTGGTTTCTCGGTTAGCGGCCTGTGGGCTCCTGGCGAGAACAAGACCACCACGACCAGCTCTGGCAACAACTACGGCCTGATGGCAGCTTATGCCAACGGCCCGATCGGTGCTGGCGCAGTCTGGCAGTCGAACAAGGCTAACGGCGGCGTTCGTGCTACCACCAACTACCTGGTTGGCGGTTCGTATGACCTCGGCGCTGCCAAGCTGTACGGCCAGTACCAGGGCACGAACAACAAGCCTGCTAACACCAAGGACAACGGCTGGTCGCTCGGCGCTGTGATCCCATTGGGCGGCCCGTCGCTGGTGGTTTCCTACGCTACGGAAGACACCAAAGTTGCTGGTGTCAAGAACCGTGAGGCTACCGCTCTGAG
>JBFIDI010000453.1:0-4744 GCA_041581405.1 Burkholderiaceae bacterium | reverse complement strand
GGCGGCATGAACACGTACAACACGCCCGACGCCGTGCCCTTGGCCTCGGCCTTCGGGCCGCTGGCGCGGCGCGGGTCCCGCACCTCGACACACAAGGCGGTGCGCGACAGCCAGTGCGCCGACTCCTGGCGCTCCGGCGCCCGGGCGAACGTCGCCGGTTCGGCCTGGTCCGCCCGCAGCGCGTGGGCACTGGCAACGCTGGTGGCCTGCGCCGCACGTGCCGCCTCCTGCGTCACCCGCGCGGCCTCGGACGGTGCGCCGGTGCCCGCCATGTAGGGCGTGATGCCCGCGGGCAAGCCGCCGGCGCGGTCGTCGCCGCTGCCGCTGGCACCACCGCCACCGGGGCCCACCGGCGCGGCCGGCGCAGCCGCGTAACGCTGGGCCAGCGCCGCATGGGGCGGCAACTCGCCGCGCGCGTCGTACGGGTCCTGCGGGATGTGGTACGGATAGTCGGCCTCGCTGACCCAGGGCAGGGAGTCCAGCGGCAGGCGCAGGCCCATCGGCGAATCGCCCGGCATCAGGTACAGGCGTTCGTCGCGCACGAACCACGGTCCGGTGGCCCAGCGGGCGCCGCCGCCGGCGGCGCGATCGGCGACCTTGAGCGGCAACACGTAGCCGACCACGCTGTCGAGTTTTTGGGTGAACACCCGGCGCAGCCGGGCCCGCTCCATCTCGTCGTCGAGGCGGGACTTGAACGGATCGACGTTGACCGGCAGGCGGCGCTCGCGCCACAGGTAATACCAGCTGTCCTCGTAGCCCGGCAGGATGTGTTGCCCGCTCACGTCCAGGCGCTGCGCCAGGCCGTGGGTGAACTTCTCGGCGACTTCGCTGGTGTAGTGGGTCGGCTCGCGCTCGTCGACGAACAGCGCGGGGTCGGCCCAGACCGGTTCGCCGTCGGCGCGCCAGTAGATGTTCAGGGCCCAGCGGGGCAACTGCTCGCCCGGATACCACTTGCCCTGACCGAAATGCAGGAAACCGCCCTTGCCGTATTGCGCGTGCAGCTTGTGCACCAGGGCGGTGGCAAAACCGCGCTTGGTCGGCCCGAGCGCATCGATGTTCCATTCGTCGGCGTCGCGGTCGGTCACGGCCACGAAGGTCGGTTCTCCGCCCATGGTCAGCCGCACGTCGCCGTCGACCAGTTCCTTGTCGACCGCGGCGCCGAGTTCCATCACCTGGGCCCACTGCTCCTCGGTGTAGGGCTTGGTGACGCGGGGCGCTTCGTACAGCCGGGAGATCTTCATCTCGTGCGCGAACGTCACCTCGGCGATCTCGACGCCGCCTTCGATCGGCGCCGCGCCCGAGGGTTGCGGCGTGCAGGCCAGCGGTATGTGGCCTTCGCCGGCGAGCAGGCCGGAGGTCGGGTCCAGGCCGATCCAGCCGGCGCCGGGCAGATAGACCTCGCACCAGGCGTGCAGGTCGGTGAAGTCGACCTCGGTGCCGCTGGGGCCGTCCAGGGCCTTGACGTCGGGCACCAGCTGGATCAGGTAGCCGGACGTGAAACGCGCGGCGAGTCCGCAGTAGCGCAGCAGGTTGACCAGCAGCCAGGTCGAGTCGCGGCAGGAGCCGCAGGCCAGCGACAGGGTCTCGTCGGGCGTCTGCACACCCGGCTCCATGCGGATCAGGTAACGCACGTCCTGGCTCACCATGCGGTTCACGTCGATCAGGAAATCGATGGTGCGCCGCTCGGTGCGGTCGATGCGCGCCAGATAGGCCTTCATCTGCTCCGAGGCCGGCTCCACCGCCAGGTAGGGCGCGAGTTCCTGCTGCAGCAGCGACTCGTACTTGAACGGGTATTTCTCGGCCGTCGGTTCGAGGAAGAAATCGAACGGGTTGTAGACCGACATGTCGGCGACCACGTCCACGGTGATCTTGAATTCGCGGGTCTTCTCCGGAAACACCAGCCGCGCCTGGTAGTTGGCGAACGGATCCTGCTGCCAGTTGATGAAGTGGCCGGCCGGCTCGATCTTCAGCGAATACGACAGGATCTTGCTGCGGCAATGGGGTGCCGGACGCAGCCGGATGACCTGGGGTCCGAGTGTGACCGGACGGTCGTACTGGTAGTGGGTGACGTGGTGCAGGGCGGCGTGAATGGACATGCGGCGGTCTCGTGTTGTGGTGCCAGGCGGTAGCCGCTGGGACGGCGGATCAATGGCCCATCCGGTGATACTAGCAGCCCGTGCGGTTTTTCCGCATGCGACAGCGCCTGCGCAGACAAACCGCAACGGAATACCCGTGCGGAGGGCGTGTCGACGACAGCAAGTTGCGCGCCACCTGTGTGGTGCGACTGGAAACAAGGGGAATTTCGATGCAAGCAGCATTTTACGAACGGACCGGGCCGGCACAGGCCGTCCTGCAGCTCGGTGAACTGCCCGATCCGGTGCCCGGGCCGGGGGAGGTGCGGGTGCGCCTGCGCTGGTCGGGCGTCAATCCGTCCGACGTCAAGTCGCGCGCGGGCTTGCGCAGCGCGGCCATGCCGTTTGCGCGCGTCGTCCCGCACAGCGACGGCATGGGGGAGATCGACGCGATCGGCCCGGGCGTGGACACCGGCCGCATCGGCGAACGGGTCTGGGTCTGGAATGCCGCCTGGGGCCGTGCGAACGGCACCGCCGCCCAGTATGTGGTGCTGCCGCAGCAGATGGCGGTGGCGTTGCCCCCGGCCACCGGCGACGAGGCGGGTGCCTGCCTGGGCATCCCGGCCATGACCGCCTTGCACGCGGTGCTGGCGCGCGGCGGCGTCGCCGGGCAGCGGGTGCTGGTCGCCGGCGGCGCCGGCGCGGTCGGGCACTATGCATTGCAGTTCTGCCGCCTGCTCGGTGCGCGACAGGTGCTGGCCACGGTCAGCAGCGCGGAGAAGGCGGCGATCGCGCACCATGCTGGTGCGGACCTGGCCATCAACTACCGCACCGAATCGGTGGCGCAGCAGGTGCGCGAGGCCACGCAGGGCCACGGGGTGGACCGCATCATCGAGGTCGACATCGCCGCCAATGCCGCGCTCGACCTGGAACTGCTGCGCCCCGGCGGCACGCTGATGGTCTATGGCAGCGGCAAGCCCGGATTCGAATTGCCGTTTTTTCCGCTGATCGTCAACAACGTGTCGTTCGGCTTCTTCATCGTCTACAACCTGTCGCAGGCCGACCGGGCAGATGCCGAATCGACGCTGCACGGCTGGCTGGCGCGTGGTGAACTGACGCACGCCATCGCGCAGCGGGTGCCGCTGGCGCAGATCGTGTCGGCGCACGAGGCGGTGGAACAGGCGGCGGCGCCGGGCAACGTGGTGGTGGAGATCCCATGAGTCGCCGGGCCGCCCCAAGACGAATACGCCCGCTGCGCGCTGCGCGAAGGGCCGCCCCATGAGCCTGGTCTATTCGACCGACAGCGGACGCATGTGCCCCGCCTGCCGGCGGCCGAAGGCCGAATGTATCTGTGGCCGGGCCCGGCCGGTGCCCGCCGGCGACGGCATCGCGCGTGTCAGCCGCGAGAAGAAGGGGCGCGGCGGCAAGACCGTGACCCTGGTGCGCGGCCTGGCGTTGACCGCCGACGAACTGGCGGTGCTGGGGCGCCAGCTCAAGACGGCCTGCGGCAGCGGCGGAACCGTGGCCGACGGCGTGATCGAGATCCAGGGCGATCACGTGGAGCGGGTGATGCCGCTGCTGCAGGGCAAGGGGTTCGTGGTCAAGCGGGCCGGGGGCTAGGCGCGGATCGCCTGACGCCACGGCCGGGGTCGCCGCCGCTGGTCGCCCACACGTAGTCGGGTAACTCCGGCGCGCCGATGGCCGGGCTCACGGTGTCTGTGGCGCGGCCCGCTCTGGCCTGCGCATGAACCGGATCGGCACCTCCTTGACGGGGCGGGCCGGTGCCCCGTGTTGCTGCAGCGCGAGGTCCAGGGCCGTACCCGCTTCGTCGGCCAGCGCCGCGGTGCGGGCTGCGCGGATGGCCTCGGCGCGTCGGCCGTCGGTCTCCAGCGCGGGTGATGTGGCGAGGTGGTCGACCACGTGCAGCAGGTTGTCCTTGCCGCGTTCGTTGGTGCTGCCATACCCCTTGATCAGGCGGCCGCACAACGCGATCTCGTGGCCCAGCGTCCAATCGGCCCGCGCGCCGCGTTCGATGGCCGCCAGCCAGCGTTCGATCAGGTCCTGTTCCAGTGCGAAGCGGGTGCCGCGCCGGCGCAACCAGCGCAGGCTGGCCAGTACCCGCAGCGACAGAAAACCCAGCACCTGGTGGGTGCCGACCTTCAACGGCAGGGAGAACGGCTGCTTGCCGCTGGCCTGTCGGCGCCGGTCCCAGCGCAGCAGGAATCGGGCCGGTCCGGCCGGCAGCAGCGCGGCCGCTTCGGCCACGCCCGGCTTGAAGTGGTCGTAGATGCGCAGCAGTTCGCCGTCGGCGACCTTGACTTCCTGTCGCACGCGGTCCCGGCGCGAGGCCCTGCATTTCAGGTCGGCGACCCGCACGATGTCGTCGAACGCCATCCACAGCGCCAGGTAACGCGCGGTCTCGCGGGTGATGGCCCAGCCCTTGCCGCCATCCGGATCGCTGGCGCGCTCGGCGGCCAGGATGCGCTGCAACCGTTCGAGGTACAACTCGCCATAGGCACGGTCCTGGTAGTCCACCATGCGCGCCAGGCCCAGGGTCAACAGCTCATGGGTGGCGGCGGGGAAGGCGGCGGCGGTTTCGCTCGGCAGCGACGCTGCCGCGGGTGCCCGTGTCGGGGCAACGGCCGGGGAGGGGTCATCGGCCACGACCTGGC
>JBFIDI010000452.1:0-4755 GCA_041581405.1 Burkholderiaceae bacterium | reverse complement strand
CGCCGGCGACCGGGTGTTGCTGCAGGGCCCGTCGGGCAGCGGCAAGTCGACGCTGTTCCGTACCCTGGCCGGCATCTGGCCGTACGCCGGCGGCGACGTGCGCCGCAGCCGCGACAGCATGTTCATCCCGCAACACCCGTATTTCCCCAACGGCACGCTGCGCGAGGCGCTGGCCTACCCGGAACCCGCCGGCCGTTACCCCGACGCCGAGATGCAGGCCGCGCTCAGCGAAGCGCTGCTGCCACAGCTGGCCGGCGAGCTGGACCGGGTCGACGCCTGGAGCCAGAAACTCTCGGGCGGCGAAAAACAGCGACTGGCGATCGCACGGGTGCTGCTCAAGCAGCCCCAGTGGGTGTTTGCCGACGAAGCCACCAGTGCGCTGGACGCGCAGGCCGAGGAAACCGTCTACCGCAAGCTGCTGGCCATGGTCGACAAGGCCGGTGGCGGCATCGTGTCGATCGCCCACCGCGCGTCGGTGGCCGCCTTCCACGACCGGCGCTGGGAGCTGCAGCCGAGCGAGGCCGGTGCGCCGGCGCGTTATTCGCTCAAGGCGACGGCGGGATAGGGTCGTCGTCCGGCCGCGCCGGGAACTGCGCGAATCCGCGCGCGCGCAGTTCGCAGGCCGGGCAGTGGCCGCAGCCATACCCCCAGTCGTGGCGCAGCGTACGTTCACCCAGGTAGCAGGTATGGGTGTGCTCGACGATCAGGTCGACCAGCGCCGGGCCGCCGAGGCGGTGGGCCAGCGCCCAGGTCTGCGCCTTGTCGATCCACATCAGCGGCGTCTCCAGCAGGAATCGCCGCTCCATGCCGAGCGACAAGGCCAGCTGCATGGCCTTGATCGTGTCGTCGCGGCAATCCGGGTAGCCGGAGAAGTCGGTTTCGCAGACGCCGGTCACCAGCACCTGCAGGTCGCGGCGATATGCCAGCGCCGCGGCCAGCGTCAGGAACATCAGGTTGCGGCCCGGCACGAAACTGTTGGGCAAGCCGGAAGACTCCATGTGCATGGCGGTCTCCCGCGTGAGCGATGACTCACTGATCTGGCCCAGCACGGCGAGATCGAGCACATGGTCCTGGCCGAGCCTGGCGTCCCAGTGCGGAAACTGCCGGCGCAGCCGCTCCAGCACCACCGGACGCACGTCCATCTCCACATGATGGCGCTGGCCGTAGTCGAAACCGATGGTTTCCACCCGCGGATAACGCTCCAGCGCCCAGGCCAGGCAGGTGGTGGAATCTTGTCCGCCGGAGAACAGGACCAGTGCGCTTGTGTGCATCGTGCAATGGTAGACGCACGGCCACGCCCAACCGCGGGCTCAACCCGGTGCGCACCTCAGATGTTCTCGGTCTTCTGGATCTTGCTGGGCTGGTAGGTCAGGTTCTCGCGCGCGATCTCGCCCGGCGCGATGTTCGGGTTGGCCGGATTCAGCTGGACGTTCTGCTTCTGGGCCTGGGACACTTCGACCGCCATGCCGCTGGCCTGCCACATCGACTTGATGAAATCGAGCATGACCTGGTGCAGCGGCACCGGGGGCGGTTCCTCGACCTTTTCCGGCTCCGGACGCTTGATGGTCCAGTCGTTCGGTTCGGCCGCCGTCTCCGTGCCGCGCCGGATCGGGTCCGGAACACTCTGGTGCACCGCGTTGTAGACCGGATTACCGGTCGAGGCGACCTCGCCGATCTTGTTCACCACGCCGGTCGGCGCCGGCGTGGCCGCCGGGGCCGCCACCACCGGCGGATTGACCGGCGCCACCGGGATCACCTTGTGCCCGTTGGACGAAACCAGGTCAACGCCGGCAGGGCGCGTACCGGGTTGTCGATCGACGGATGGCAGTTGCATGGTGACTCTGGCCTCGGGTGAATGAGCGGACTTTTCACCGCTCGTTGACTCCATAACGGCAGAACTGAACCGGAATTTAGGCCTTTTTCGGAGTCTTGCGCGACTTTTTTCCGAAAAACCGGGTCCGGCGACCCCGCCGCGACCGATCAGAAGCCGGCGGCATGCCCGTCGCGCCGGGCATCGCTGGCGGCCACGTAGCCGTCGTCGAGGTCGTCCGACAGGCGCCAGATGAACTGGCCCGCGCCATAGTCCATATAAGGGTCGTCCTGTCCCTCGACCTGGTGGCCCCGATCGCGCAGGGCCTGTACCAGTGCCGGCTGCATCGTCGGTTCGCAGTCGACCGACAGCCCGGTGCCGACCTTCCAGCGCGGTGCGTCGCAGGCCGTCTGCGGCTGCTGGCGGTGGGTCAGCATGCGCACCAGCGCCTGCAGGTGGCCCTGCGGCTGCATGTTGCCCCCCATGACGCCGAACGCCATCTGCGGCTTGCCGCCATGGGTCAGGAAGCCGGGAATGATGGTGTGGAACGGCCGCTTGCCGCCGGCGACCTGGTTGGGATGGCCGTCGTCCAGCGTGAAACCCTTGCCCCGGTTCTGCAGGCTCACGCCGACGCCCGGCACCACCACTCCGCTGCCGAATCCCATGTAGTTGGACTGGATCAGGCTGACCATCATGCCGCCCGCATCGGCGGCGCACAGGTAGATGGTGCCGCCGCGCGGCGGCGTTCCGTGGTGGAAATGGCTCGCCCGGCGCGGATCGATGAGCCGGGCCCGCTCAGACAGATAGGCGTCGGACAACAGGTCGGCCGCGCTGACCTGGGTCATCGACGACTCCTGGGCGACCCATCGGTAGGTATCGGCAAAGGCCAGCTTCATCGCCTCGATCTGCAAATGCTGGGACTCGACACTGTCGATCGGATAGGCGGCCAGGTCGAGCTTGTCGAGCATGCCCAGTGCCATCAGCGCCGCAATACCCTGGCCGTTCGGCGGAATCTCGTGCACGGTGTAACCGGCGTAGTCCTTGCGGATCGGTTCGACCCATTGCGCCGTGTACCCGGCCAGGTCGGCCTCGGTCATGCTGCCGCCGTGCGCCGCGGCATGGGTCGCCAGCGCACGCGCGATCTCGCCGCGGTAGAAGGCCTCGCCCCGGGTCTCGGCGATGGCCCGCAAGGTCCTGCCGGCCGCGGCAAAGACGAAACGCTCGCCCGGCGTCGGCCCCCGCCCGCGCGGCATGAAGGCCTCGGCGAAACCCGGCTGGTCCTGCAGCACCGGCACCTGCCGCGCCCACTTCTCCGACACGATACGTGCCACCGCGTGGCCGCGCTCGGCCAGTTCGATCGCCGGCTCGAGCAGGTCGGCGAACGGCAGCTTGCCGAAACGTTCGGACAAGGCGACCCAGCCGGCCACCGCGCCCGGCGTCGTCACGCTGTCCCAGCCCCGCTCGGGAATCGCCCCGTCGTGGCGGCGCTTGAAATAGTCGGGGTTCCAGGCCGCCGGCGCCACGCCGGAGGCATTGAGGCCGTGCAGCTGGCCATCGGCCCAGACCAGCGCGAAGTTGTCGCTGCCCAGGCCGTTGGACACCGGCTCGACGATGGTCATCGCAGCCGCCGTGGCGATCGCCGCATCCACCGCATTGCCGCCCTTGTGCAACATGCGCATGCCGGCCTGGCTGGCCAGCGGCTGCGACGTCGATACGATGTTGCGCGCCATCACCGGGCTGCGGATGGTGCGGTAGGGGTTGTTCCAGTCGAATGGCATCAGGGGTCGGCTCCGGTTGGACGATGAACACGCGGCGGCCGCCCGGGCGCAAGCGCCTGCGGAGGTGCATCGGACACCCCCTGGCCGACGCCGCTCATTATCGGCCTGTGGTGCCGGCCGCCATCGTGCGGCTCGCCGCCGGCCTGGGCCAGCGCCGCATCCGCGCCATTGACGTCCATGGCCGCAGTCCATACACTGGTGTATTGATAGCGAGACCCCAGATGACCGACCTCGTCGTACGCCGCCTGCTGATCGACCTCGACACCCCGTTCCCCGGACGCTGGAACGGCGGCGACGCGTTCCGCTCGGCCTTCTTCAACGCCTTGTCGCAGAGTTTCCCGTCCGGCGAACAATATTTCATCGACGCCGTGCGCGAAGGACTGAAGCAACTGCCCGAGGACCGGCGCGACGCGCTGGCGGCCGAGGTGCAGGGTTTCATCGGCCAGGAAGCCACCCACCGGCGCATCCACAGCCTGTTCAATGCCAACCTCGAGCGGCTGGGATACGACAACGGCATCGAACGCTGGACCGAGGCCCGGCGCAAGGCCCATGCGGGCGACAACCTGCGCAACCATGTCGCGGCCACCGCGGCCACCGAACACTTCACGGCCATCTTCGCCGACTGGCTGCTGCACCATCCCGAGGCCCTGGCCGGCGCCGAGCCGCGGCTGCAGACCTTGTGGCAATGGCACAGCGCCGAGGAGTCCGAACACCGCAACACCGCATTCGACATGTACCAGGCGCTGGGCGGCAACCATGTGTGGCGCGTCAAGGTCTTCAAGTACATCACCTTCGTGTTCCTGTACGACGTGTTGCGCCAGACCCTGCTCAACCTGTGGCATGACGACAAGGCCTTGCTGCGCCCGGGCACCTGGCGCAGCGCCTGGCGACTGCTGTTCGCCCGCGACGGCATGATCCGCGGCAACTACGGCTTGTGGAAGGCCTACCTGGCGCCGGACTTCCACCCGAGCCAGCAACCCGCGGCACTGGCCCGGCCCTGGCTCGACGCCAACACCGGACAATACACCGTCGTCGGTCGCTCCGCGTGACGCGCGCACCGGCCCCGTGAACACCGGCCGGTGACGGCGCCGGCGTCCCTTCGCACGACTCCTCCATGACACGCACGCGCAAGACCCTGACCCTCATCGTGCTGGCCATCGCCGCCCT